>JACQHU010000166.1 GCA_016198805.1 Armatimonadota bacterium | reverse complement strand
TGCTGGTGGAGAATTTCCGCGCCGGTACCATGGACCGCTTTGGCTTCGGGTACGCCGCCGTGCACGCGCTGAACCCGCGTCTCGTCTACGCGTCGATCTCCGGGTTCGGGCAGGATGGGCCTTACCGCGAGCGGACGGCCTACGACCTGATCCTGCAGGGCATGGGAGGATTGATGGGGACGACAGGCGAGGAGGGCGGTCCGCCGGTGAAGGTCGGCGTCGCGGTGACCGACATCGCCGCCGGGATGTTCGCCGCCTACGGCATCCTGGCGGCGCTGCGCGTTCGCGACCGGAACGGGGAGGGTCAGTTAGTCGATGTGGCGATGCTCGACAGCCAGGTGGCCTGGATGACCTATCAGGCCGGCTACTATTTCGCCACCGGAGAGAACCCCAAACGCCTGGGCAGCGCGCATCCGTCGCTGGTGCCCTACCAGGCGTTTCGCACCCAGGACGGCTACGTGAACGTCGCGGTGGGCAGCGAGGCCATCTGGAGCCGGTTCGTGGTCGCCGTCGGCGCGCCGCATCTGGCCGAGGACCCGCGGTTCCGGACGAACCCGGATCGGGTGAAGCATCGCGAGGCGCTGATCGCGCTGCTGGAGCCGGTCTTTGCGGCGCGCCGCACCGTTGAATGCGTGGCCACCCTGGAGCGGGCCGGCGTACCGGCCGGACCGATCTACCTCTTGTCGGATCTCTTCGCCGATCCGCAGGTGCGCCACCGCCAGATGGTGCTGGAGATCGAGCACCCCCGCGCCGGCCGCATCAAACAGACGGGGGTGCCCGTCAAGCTGTCAGCCACGCCGGGCCGGATCGCGTCGCCGCCCCCATTGCTCGGCCAGCATACCGAGGCGATCTTGCGGGAACTCGGCTACGATGATGACGCCATTCGGGTACTGCGAGACCATGGAGCGATCTGAGCCCCGTACCGACGACGTCCGGTGTCCGTCCTGCGAGACGACGACACCGCGGGCCGCGCTGCGTGAAGCGGCGTGGCTCTGTCCCTCGTG
Organism: Armatimonadota bacterium; assembly: GCA_016198805.1. Lineage (GTDB taxonomy): Bacteria > Sysuimicrobiota > Sysuimicrobiia > Sysuimicrobiales > Humicultoraceae > JACQHU01. The sequence goes on along the minus strand of JACQHU010000166.1, from coordinate 3,333 downwards.
CGGCGCCCACCTGTCCATGCCGGCCCGCGAACGCATCGCGCTGCTCGCGGATCCCGGCACCTTCAAGGAGTTCGACCGCGCGCTGATCTCCGTCGACCCGCTGCGGTTTGCCGACCAACGGGCCTACCGCGCGCGGCTGATCGAGGCACGGAAGCGCACCGGCCTGCGCGAGGCCGTGGTGGTCGGCCAGGCTAAGATCGGCGGCCTGCCCGTGGTACTGGCGGTGTTCGACTTCGAGTTCATGGGCGGCACCATGGGATCGGTGGTGGGCGAAAAGGTCGCCGATGCCTTTGAAGTGGCGACCCGGCGCGGGTGGCCCGTGATCACCGTCACCAGCAGCGGCGGCGCACGGATGCAGGAAGGGATGCTGTCGCTCATGCAGATGGCGAAGACCGCGGCGGCGCGCGCACGGCACCACGTGGCGGGGCTCGCGCATCTCTCGGTCCTGGCCCACCCGACGTTCGGCGGGGTCGCGGCCAGCTTCGCCTCGCTAGGAGATGTGTTGATCGCGGAGCCCGGCGCGCGCATTGGGTTCGTCGGGCGTCGGGTCATCGAGGCCACCATGGGTGAGCCCCTGCCGTCGGATTCCCACCTGGCGGAGCGCCTGTTCGCCGGCGGGATGGTCGACCTGCTGCTCGACCGCCGGCACCTGCGGGAGACGCTGCACTATCTCGTCCGGCATCTCCGGCGGCCCGGACCGGTCCGCTGGACGGCCGAACGGCTCCCGCGTGCTCCGAAAGCGGCGGGTCCCTCCCGCGCGGCCTGGGAGGTCGTCCAGATCGCGCGCCATCCGCAGCGCCCGACGCCGGCGGGCTACATCAAGCAGATTGTGGAATCGTTTGTCGAACTCCACGGCGACCGGCAGTTCGGCGACGACCCTTCGATGATCGGAGGGCTGGGCGAGATCCACGGACACACGGTGGTGGTCGTGGGACTGGGCCGGCCCGAGGGCACCGATGCCAGCGTGGCGCCGCACCCCGGCATGGCCTACCCCGAAGGGTATCGGGAGGCGCTGCGCCTGATGCACCTGGCGGCAAAGTTCCGCCTGCCGCTGATCACGTTCATCGACACGCCCGGGGCCTATCCCGGCTACGAGGCCGAGCGGCGCGGCATTGCCCAGGCCCTGGCGCAAAACCTGCAGGCCATGGCGCTGCTGCCGACGCCGATCGTCTCGGTGGTGACCGGGGAGGGAGGCAGCGGCGGGGCGCTGGCGCTGGCCGTGGCCGATCGTGTGCTGATGCTGGAGCACGCCTTCTACTCGGTCATCTCGCCGGAGGCCGCCGCGGTCATCCTGTACGGCGACGTGGCGCGTGCACCCGAGGTCGCGGCGGCGCTCAAACTCACGGCGCCCGACCTGCTGCGCCTGGGTGTGATCGACGGGATCGTGCCCGAGCCGTCTGGCGGGGCGCACACCGATCCCGAGGCCGCAGCCACGACGCTGCGGCGCTATCTGGTGGCCGCCCTGGCCGGGCTGTCCCGCCTGGGGCCGCGCCGGCTGCTCGAGCAGCGGTATCGGAAGTACCGGCACATGGGCCAGGTCGGCGGCCCGTGGCGCGACGTCATCCGGCAGGTCCAGGAGCGGCTGGCGGCGGTGGAGCACCGCCTGCAGCGACGCGGCCCGCAGGTGCCCGCCCGCGGTGAGGCACGCAGTTAGTCGGCGTCGTATCCCATCGGCCGCCTGAACCCGCCGAACTCCTGCGCCACCAGCGCCGCGAACCGCATCGGCGTGCGGTCTTCCAGATAGGGTCCGATCGCCTGCAGCCCGATCGGCAAGCCGTTGCGCGTGAGGCCGACCGGGAAGGCCGTGGCCGGCTGCCCGCTGAGATTGGCCAGGGTCGTGTACGCCCAGAGCACCCGGTAGGGCAGCGTCTCGCCGTTGACCGTGATGGTGCGCTCTGGCCACGGCGCATCGTTGTGCGGGAACGCCGCCACCGGCATGACCGGTGCCAGGATCACGTCCCAGTCGCGGAAGAAGGCGCGGTAGGAGGCCCGGTAAGCTTCACGCTCACCGTGCCAGGCTACGAACTCCCCTGCCCGTGCCACCAGGCCGCGGGCGCTCGCGGCGCTGTACGGATCGCCTCTGGCCCGCAGTCCCTCGGCCCGCGTATGGCATTCCTCTTCGGAGAGACCAGCCGACGTCTCGGCTGCGACCATTGCGAAGAAGAGCGCGATGTGATCGCGGAGGTCCCCGAACGCCTCAGGCTGCGCCTGGCGGACACGCGCCCCGAGCCGGCCCAGTGCGCCCGCGAGATCGTCCAGCGCCTCGGCGATGTCGGCGTCAACCGGCGCCCACGGGACCGGCGACAGCACCGCCACGCGAAAGTCCGCCAGGCGCCTCTGGCGTGGCGGCGGCATCTCCAGGCGCCAGGCCACGTCCTCACCGACTTCGGGACCGGCGATCACGTCGAAGGCCACTTCCAGGTCCTCGGCGCTGCGGGCCAGCGGGCCCAGCACCGGCATGACGAACGCTTGGTTCGGAAGCGACGACGCCGGAAAATGCCCGGTGCCGCGGACCGCCGTCTCGCTGGACTTGTGGCCGAAAACCCCGCAGAACGCCGCCGGGCAGCGGATCGAGCCGCCGAAGTCGCCGCCGAACTCCAGCGGCGTCAGGCCGGCGGCGAGTGCCGCGGCTCCTCCGGTGCTGCCTCCGGGCGTGCGGCTGAGATCCCAGGGATTGCCGGTCCGGCCGAACAGCGGGTTGGTGGCCTGGAAGTCCGCGGCCATCTCCGACACGTTCGTCTTGCCCATGATGACGCCCCCCGCCTCCTTCACGCGGGCAACCAGGCGGGCGTCGTCTTCGGCGAGGGCCGCGGCGCGGTCGGGGATGCCGCCCGTGGCTGGCAGGCCCTTCACGTAGATGCAGTCCTTGATCGTCAGCGGCAGGCCCAAGAGCGGCGAGTCCTGGCCCTGCCCCCGCGCGGCGTCGGCCTCTGCTGCGGTGCGGCGCGCGGCCTCGAAGTCTGGGCTGACGATGGCGTTGAGGGCCAGATTATACCGCCGGATGCGGCGCAGGTGCAGCTCGAGCAGGCCGACTGCCGAGACCTCCCGTGCGCGCAGGGCGCGTAACATCTCGGTGGCCGGCGCAAACGCGTCGAGCGGCATCGCAGGCATCGGGACCCTCGATTCAGAAATCGGCGTGCGCTAGAGTAATTTCTCCATAATCAGGATGTCCACCCACTTCCCGTCCAGCAAGCCTTGCTCGCGGTAGACGCCGACGCGCGTGAAGCCCATGCGTTCGTAAAGCGCCACGCCCGCGGCGTTAAACGGGAACGCCGCCAGCACCATCTTGTGATACCCGAGCCCACGCGCCAGGTCGATGAGCCGCTCCAGGAT
>JACQHU010000163.1 GCA_016198805.1 Armatimonadota bacterium | reverse complement strand
TTGGGAAAGTTGACCAGCGCCAGCGCCGCGGCCCGCACGACCATGTCGTTGACCGTGACCTTGCGGTGCTCTGGGAGCCGCTCGTTCAGCTGACGCCGGAGCTCCAGCGCGGCGTCCATCGCGATCCCCACCGTCACGTAGAAGTGAGGCGCCCGCTGCTTGCTCTCCGTCATGCGGCGGGCGATCGTCGCACGGATGCGGGTGAGCGGGACCTCCCGGGCGGCAGGCGCCTGCGGGGCGGCAGGACCGACGGCAGGTGCTGCGGCGCCGGGAGACGGCGCGGCGACTCCGGGAGGAGCGGGTGCCCCCTCCTGGGTGGCGATCAGGGCTTCCACGTCCTCCTTCGTGATTCGCCCCTGGGGGCCCGAACCACGGATCGACGCGAGCGGGATGCCGTGCTGCTCGGCGAGCTTGCGCGCCACCGGCGTGGCCCGGATCCAGTCTGTCCCAGGCCCTGCCTGCGGCGTCGGCTCGACGGCGGCGGGCGCAGTCCGGCGAGCAGGCGCGGTCTGCGCCGCGGCGGCGGGAGCCGCTGGTTCCGCCGTCATCTTGCGGTCGCCCCGGTCGGCCGCCTGCTCGCCCGGCTGGGCGATGAACGCGATGGGCGCGCCGACGGCCGCCACCTGGCCGGCATCCACCAGGATCTGGCTGAGCGTCCCGTCCCACTCGGCTTCGATCTCCACGTTGACTTTGTCGGTCTCGATCTCAGCGATGGGATCGCCTTTCTTGACCGCTTCGCCGGACTGCTTGATCCACCGGAGGACCTTCCCCTCGGTCATCGCATCGCCCATCTTCGGCATGATGACGTCAGGCATCGGCGCGCTCCTGGCGGTAGAGGGTCCGGCGAACCGCGTGGACGACGTGCTCCTCATGCGGGAGCGCCAGGACCTCCAGGTTCCGGGCGTACGGCATCGGCACGTCGGCGCCGGTGACGCGCTCGACCGGCGCGTCCAGCAGGTCGAACACCTCCTCGGTGATCGTCGCGGCAATCTCCGCCGCGGCGCCATACGGCCGCCACTGCTCCTGGACCACCACGGCGCGGTGGGTCCGCGAGACGGATCCGATCAGCGTCTCGCGATCGAGCGGCCGCATCGAGCGCAGGTTGATGACCTCGGCCTCGATGCCGTCGGCGGCCAGATGGGCGGCGGCCGCGAGCGCCACCGGGACCATCCGGCCGAAGGCCACGACCGTGACGTCGCGCCCGGGGCGCGCGATCTCCGCGACGCCGAACGGGAGCGTGAAGTCGCCGTCTGGCACCTCGCCCTTGGTGCCGTACAGCGCGGCGTGTTCAAAGAAGATCACCGGGTCTCGACCGCGGATGGCGGTGCGGAGCAGCCCTTTGGCGTCCGCGGGCGTGGCCGGCATGACGACGTACAGTCCCGGAATGTGCGCGTAGAGCACTTCCAGGCTCTGCGAGTGCTGGGCCGAGAGCTGCACCCCCGCGCCGTTGGGCCCGCGGATGACCAGCGGCACATCCACCTGGCCGCCGGAGAAGTAGCGCACCTTGGCGGCGTTGTTCACGATCTGGTCGAAGGCGAGCAGGGAGAAGTTCCAGGTCATCATCTCGACGACCGGCCGCAGCCCGAGCATGGCCATGCCGATGGCCGCGCCGACGAAGCCCTCCTCGGAGATCGGCGTATCGATGACGCGCCTGGGGCCGTACCGACTCAGCAGGTCGGCGGTGACGCGGAAGGTGCCCTGATACAGCCCGATGTCCTCGCCCAGCAGCACGACCGAGGGATCCCGGTCCATCTCCTCGATGAGCGTCGAACGGATGGCGTCGCGGTAGGAGAATTCGGGCATGACCTAGCGGCCCTCGCCATACACATGCTGGTGCAGGTCCTCCGGCGGTGGCGGCGGGCTCTGCTCCGCGAACTGGATCGCCTCGGCGACGACGCGCTCGGCCTCCTCCTGGATCGCCGCAACCCGGGCGTCGTCCAGCAGACCGGCGCCGCGCAGATGACGCTCGAGGATCAGGATCGGATCACGGCGCCGGGCCGCTTCGATCTCGTCTTTGGTGCGGTAGGGCTGGAACATGTCGGCGGCGCCGTGCCCGCCGAACCGGTACGTGTGCGCCTCGACGGCGTAGGGGCGCCCGGTCGCGCGCACCTCGGCGATGACGCGCGCGGCGATCTCCCGGACCACCAGGAAGTCCATGCCATCGATGCGCTCGCTGGGGACGGCGTAGGCCGCAAACCGCGACGCCAGGTCCCTGACCGCCGACGACCGGGCCACGCTGGTCCCCATGGCATACTCATTGTTCTCCACGATGAGGACCAGGGGGCAACACCCCTCCTGCCCCCACAGCCCGGCCATATTGAGCGGCTCGTGGAAGGCGCCGCTGTTCATGGCGCCGTCGCCCAGGAAGCACAGGCACACCGTGTCCTCGCTGCGGTAGCGCAGGGCATAGGCGGCGCCGACGGCCAAGGGGATGTGCCCACCGACGATGCCGTAGCCGCCGTAGAAGCCGCGCTTGACGTCGAAGAGGTGCATCGAGCCGCCCTTGCCGCGCGCCAGGCCGGTGACCTTGCCGAAGAGCTCGGCCATCACCTCGTTCGGGGAGGCCCCGCGGAACAGGGCGTGCGCGTGGTCGCGGTACGCGGTGAAGAAGATGTCGTCCGGCCGCAGTTCGGCCAGGAAGCCGGCGGCGACCGCTTCCTGCCCGGAGTAGACGTGAAGATAGCCGCCGATCTTGCCGCGCCGGAACGCCCGCTCGGTTTCCTCCTCGAAGCGGCGCACTCCGACCATCTGCCGGTACCACTCCAGCGCTGAGGTGAGATCGACGGCCTGCCGCCGATCGGTCGCCACCGCGTGGTGCTGGTTCCGGGTGGTGCGGCTGGACATCAGGACCGTCACTCCCTCTGGTCGAGGCACGCGTCTCGGCTGCGGCGCCCCGCCGGTCGTGCCGGGCGCAGCCCGCAGCTCGCGTACACCCCCTTACTATACCAATATTGCACAAGTTCGGCAGTACGCCGCCCCACTCCCGCGATTGCAGCCCCGCGCGATCCCCGGCTATAATGACACCACACTTCCAAGCGCCCATGACCGACGCCGCCTCTGCCGCCACCATCGCCTCGATCCCGAAGGTCGAACTCCATCTCCATCTGGAAACGTCGCTGCGCCTGCGCCGCCTGGTCGAGCGCCGGGGCGACAACCCCCTGGCGCTGGAGCAGCCGCACCTGGTCGCCGACCCCACCCGGTTCTCCGGATACGACCGGCTGCGCCGGCTGCGCTATGCGGGACGTGCCGGCCGCATCGCCGATGCCGTGTACACCCGCGCGAACATCGCCGCCATCACCGAGGAACTGCTCACAGAGGCCGCGGCCCAGTCGATGCGCTACGTGGAGGTCCGGGTAGGCGGGCGGCGCGGCTTCTCGCTGCTGGGCGTCCGCGGCATGCTGGAAGCGATGGCCGAAGGCGCAGACGCGGCTCGCCATCTGGGGGGCGGCTATGGGGCCATTGTGACGGTCGTCCGCGAGCGCGGGCCCGACGAGGCGGAGCGGCTGGTTCGGGAGGCTGCGGCGTGTCTGGACTGCCGGGTCGTGGGCGTGGACCTGGCCGGCGACGAGGAGAACTACCCACCGGCCATGTTCGCCACAGCCGTCGGCCTGGCCCGGGACGCCGGGCTCGGCATCACCGTGCACGCGGGGGAGTTCAGCGGCCCCGCGGCCATCTGGACCGCGGTGTACCAGCTCGGGGCGACGCGCATCGGACATGGCATCCGTGCCGTGGAGGATCGGGCCCTCCTCGACCGCCTGCGGGACCGGGGCGTCACCCTCGAGCTGTGCCTGACCAGCAACGTCCGGCTCCGGCTGGTGCCGTCGCTGGTGCACCATCCTCTGCCGGTGTTTCTCCGCCACGGGGTCCGGGTGACGGTCAACAGCGACGACCCGCTGCTGCTGGGCACCAACCTGTCGCGTGAGCTGACTGTCGTGGCGCGGACCCACCACCTGGGGACCGATGCCATCGTGAACCTGCTGGCCGATGCCGCGCGCGCGGCGTTCCTGCCGGCAGACGCCCGGGCGGCGCTGGAGCGGGAGGTCCGCTCCGCGCCCGCGCCCCGCGCCTAGGCGCCGGGCCCCCTCCGGCGGTAGTAGGTTAATTTGCCCACTACCCCGCCGATCTGCGAGACCGCCTGTGTGGGTCCACACCCACATGTAGCATCGTACTGGGGGGCCAATGCCCCTATGACATCACCCATGTACTGAACCGGGGACCCGGGGCGGTTCGCAGTCCGGCCGTTCAGTTGCTTAGGCCATAGGAGCGGGACCGCTCTCGTCGGC
>JACQHU010000162.1 GCA_016198805.1 Armatimonadota bacterium | reverse complement strand
CATCGGCATCGATGTGGGCCATGATGCCGATGTTGCGACACCGATCGAGGGCTACCTGTCTGGGCATTACGTGTTGTTACCAGCGATAGTGCGCGAACGCCTTGTTGGCTTCCGCCATCCGGTGCGTGTCTTCCCGCTTCTTCACCGTCGCGCCCTGCCCCACGGAGGCATCGAGGATTTCAGCGGCCAGGCGCTCGGAGAAGGTGCGGCGGTCCTTCCGGACCCGCGCGTACTGGACCAGCCAGCGCAGGCCCAGCGACAGGCGCCGCTCGGGCCGGACCTCGACCGGGACCTGGTAGGTGGCGCCGCCCACGCGACGGGGGCGGACCTCCAGCAACGGCATGACGTTGGTCAGGGCCTTGTCAAAGACCTTGACCGGGTCCTGGCCGCTTTTGTCGCGCACGACATCAAAGGCCTGGCGGATGTGCCGGATGGCCAGGCTCTTCTTCCCGCGCATCGTCACCTTGTTGATCAGCCGGTGCACCGTCACGCTGTCGTAGATCGGGTCGGGACCGACATCCCGCACCGGCACGCTGCCTTTCCGTGGCATTTTCTGTGCTCCTTACGCCGTCTTCTTGGGCCGCTTGGCCCCGTACTTCGACCGCCCCCGCATCCGGTTGGCGACCCCGGCGGCGTCCAGCGTCCCCCGGACGATGTGGTAGCGGATGCCCGGCAGGTCCTTCACACGGCCGCCGCGGATCAGCACCACCGAGTGCTCCTGCAGGTTGTGGCCGATGCCCGGGATGTAGGCGGTCACCTCCATCGCGTTGGTCAGCCGCACCCTGGCGATCTTGCGCAGCGCCGAGTTCGGCTTTTTGGGCGTCGTGGTCTTCACCTGAATACACACGCCCCGCTTCTGGGGACTCCGACCCAGCGCCGGGGATTTGCTCTTGCCCCCGATCTGGTGTCGCCCGTATCGGACGAGTTGATTGGTGGTCGGCATCCCACGCCTCCCGTCTCCATCGCACACACGCACCACACCGTGACTCCACCATGGGAGCCAGGACGCGGCGCGAAGCCTCGGCCGCATCCTCCGCCGCCCGGGGCGGTGGAGCCGGCCGGGTTATCGCAGATCTAGTCTGTCTTCAATTGACGCTGCGCCATACGAGGCCCGCCGTGCAGGACCCGCAGATCGCGGGGGGCTGGGCCCTGCGGCGCAGCATGAGGGCTCGGCGAGGTGAACGCAGGGGTACGACCGATCGAGCCCCGATTTTTCCGGCCCGCCACGGGCGGGCCGGACGTACATCATGGCGGCGCCGGCTCTCCGGCCAGGATCGCCGCAGCGGCCGCGCCGACGGCGATTCCGCAGGCACGCCCGAGGACCGCCATCGACTCGACCTCGGTGGGGATCAACCCCCGATCAGCCGCCGCGCGAAGGACCGGCTCGACGACCCGCCGGTCCGCGTCGGCAGCCACGAAGACTTCCATCACGGCCCCGCGGGCGATCGCCTTTGCCGTCTGGTTGGTCCCGACCGCTCGAGCAGGCGCCGCGCGGAGTCGCGTCAGCGCGCCTTCGTCCGTCATCGGGTCCAGTTCGCGCCAGCCGATTCTAGCACTGGCCCTCTGGGGTGTCAACGCGGCTAGAGTTCCGCCCTGACCTTCAACTGCCGGTACCGGGGCATCCCCGTCCCGGCCGGGATCAGCTTGCCGATGATCACATTCTCCTTGAGACCGATCAGGGGGTCGACCTTCCCGCGGGTCGCGGCGTCGGTCAGCACCCGGGCCGTCTCCTGGAAGGACGCGGCGCTCAGGAAGCTGTCGGTGGCCAGGGAGGCTTTCGTGATCCCCAGCAGCACCGGGCGGGCCTTGGCCGGCTCCCGGCCCTCGGCCATGACGCGGGCGTTCTCCTCCTCGAAGGCGAACTTGTCGACCAGCTCGCCGGGCAGGAACTCGGTGTTCCCGGCCTCCTCCACCTTTACCCGGCGGAGCATCTGCCGGACGATGATCTCGATGTGCTTGTCGTTGATGTCCACGCCCTGCGACCGGTACACGCTCTGGATCTCCTGCACCAGGTAGGCCTGGAGGTCCTGGAGACCCTTGATGCGCAGGATGTCGTGCGGGTTGACCGACCCCTCGGTGAGCCGGTCGCCGGGCTCCACGTCGTCGCCGTTGCTGACCTTGATCCGAACGCCGAAGGGGACGGCGTACGCGCGCTCGTCGTGCTTGCCCGTGACGACGATCCGGCGGGCGCCCTTGGCCTCGGCCATGGTCACGGTGCCCCGGATCTCCGAGATGATCGCCTGGCCCTTGGGCTTCCGGGCCTCGAACAGTTCCTCGACGCGGGGCAGGCCCTGGGTGATGTCGAAACCCGCCACGCCGCCCGTGTGGAAGGTCCGCATGGTCAGCTGCGTCCCCGGTTCCCCGATGGATTGGGCCGCGATAATCCCCACGGCCTCACCGATCTCCACCAGCTTGCCGGTGGCCAGGTTCCGGCCGTAGCACTTGGCGCAGACCCCATACCGGCTCTTGCAGGTGAGGACCGACCGGACCACGACCTGCTCGATCCCGGCCTCCTCGATGCGGTCGGCGGCCTCTTCGTCGACCTCTTCGCCCGCTTCCAGCACCGGCTTCCGACGCGCCAGCGCGGCATCCTCCGCCAGGAACCGACCGACGATCCGGTCCCGGAGCGGGACCACGACGTCGTTCCCTTCCTTGATGGCCGCCATCACCAGGCCCTCAGTGGTCTTGCAGTCCAGTTCCCGGACGATGACGTCCTGGGCCACGTCCACCAGCCGGCGGGTCAGGTAGCCCGACTCGGAGGTGCGGATGGCGGTATCGGCCAGCCCCTTCCGCTGCCCGTGAGTCGAGATGAAGTACTCGAGCACCGTCAGGCCCTCACGGAAGTTGGCCTTGATGGGCAACTCGATGATCCGGCCGCTGGGGTCGGTCATCAGGCCCCGCATCCCGGCCAGCTGCCGGATCTGCTGGATGTTCCCGCGGGCCCCTGACAGCGCCATCATGTACAGCGGGTTGAACGGCTCGAACTGGTCGAGCATGGCCTCCGTGATCTCCTCGGTGGCCTTGGTCCAGACGTCGATGGCCCGCTGGTACCGCTCGCCGTCGGTGATGAGGCCGCGGCGGTACTGGGCGTCGATGGCGTCGATGAGCTTGTCGGCCTCGGAGATGATCCGCCGCTTGGCCTCGGGGATGACGATGTCGTCGATGGCGATGCCCGAGCCGCTGCGGGTCGCGTACTTGAAGCCCAGATCCTTGAGGGCGTCCAGCAGCTGGACCGTCTTGGTGGACCCCAGGCGGTTGTACGCTTCGGAGACGATCTGCGAGAGCACCTTGCGGTCGCACACGTCGTTGATGAACCGCAGTTCCTCCGGGATCGCCTCGTTGAAGATGACCCGGCCCGCGGTGGTGACGATCGGCTCGGGGTCCAGGTAGCGCACCCGGATGCGCGAGTGCAGCTTCACGGCCCCGCTCTCCAGCGCCAGGATCACCTCGTTGGGCGAGGAGAAGGCCTTCACTTCCTTGTCCGGCTTATCGCGGTCGGCCGGGTCCTCCTGGGTCAGGTAGTAGCACCCAAACACGATGTCGCGGGTCGGGCTGGTGATGGCTTTGCCGTAGGCCGGCGACAGAATGTTGTACGCTGAGAGCATCAGCAACCGTGCCTCGGCCTGCGCCGCCGCCGACAGCGGGACATGCACCGCCATCTGGTCGCCGTCGAAGTCGGCGTTGTACGCGGTGCAGACCAGTGGGTGTACCTGAATGGCCTTGCCCTCGATGAGGACGGGTTCAAAGGCCTGAATCCCCAGCCGGTGCAGCGTGGGCGCCCGGTTGAGGAGCACGGGGTGCTCCCGCACGACTTCTTCAAGCACGTCCCACACTTCGGGTCGCGCGCGCTCCACCATGCGCTTGGCGCTCTTGATGTTCTGGGCCAGGTTGCGGTCTACGAGCTTCTTCATCACGAAGGGCTTGAAGAGCTCCAGCGCCATCTCCTTGGGCAGGCCGCACTGGTAGAGCCGGAGGCGCGGGCCGACCACGATCACCGAGCGGCCGGAGTAATCCACGCGCTTGCCCAGCAGGTTCTGCCGGAACCGGCCCTGCTTGCCCTTCAACATGTCGGAGAGGGACTTGAGCGGTCGGTTGTTGGGCCCGGTGACCGGCCGGCCGCGGCGGCCGTTGTCGATCAGCGCGTCGACGGCCTCCTGCAGCATCCGCTTCTCGTTGCGCACGATAATCTCGGGCGCGCCGAGATCCAACAGGCGCTTGAGGCGGTTGTTGCGGTTGATCACCCGGCGGTACAGGTCGTTGAGGTCGCTGGTGGCGAACCGCCCGCCGTCCAGCTGCACCATGGGTCGCAGGTCCGGCGGGATGACCGGGATGACGCTGAGGATCATCCACCCGGGCTTGTTGCCGCTCTTGCGGAAGGCCTCGGCGACCTCCAGGCGCTTGAGGGTCTTCACGCGCTTCTGTCCCGCGGCGCCCCGCAGGTCGGCGCGGAGCTGCCGGCCCAGCTTCTCCAGGTCCAGCTCCTCCAGGAGTTCCTTAATGGCCTCGGCGCCCAT
>JACQHU010000164.1 GCA_016198805.1 Armatimonadota bacterium | reverse complement strand
GTGGGGCCAGACGCCGCCGGGACGGTGCCGGTGATCAGGCGGCTGGTGGACCGCGCCAGGCCAGCGGGCGTCCGGGTGTTCTACACACAGGACACTCACGGTCCTGGCGACCCGGAGTTCTTGATCTGGGGCGAGCACGTCCTCGAAGGCACCTGGGGCTGGGAGATCGTGGACGCGCTGCGGCCACCGCCCGGGGACCGGGTGATCCGCAAGCTCCGCTATGACGGGTTCTTTGGGACCTCGCTGGATCACGAACTGCGCCTGGCCGGGATCGGGACCCTGGTGGTCTGCGGCACCGTCGCCAACATCTGTGTGCTACACACGGCCGGGAGCGCGGCGCTGCGGGGATACAAGGTGATCCTGCTGATCGATGCCATCTCTGCGTTGACCCCGTTCGATCTGCAGACGGCCATTCGACAGACCTCGTTTCTCTACCGGGGCACCATCACGACGTCAGAAGCGCTGACCTTCAGCCAGGGACGATGAAACGCGCTGGAGGGAGGAACCACCTGTGAGCAGATCCCTGAGCGTGCTGGAGAAAGGAGCCTTACCGATGCGTCGCCTGCTTGCCGTGCTCGTTGTCATGCTGGTCCTGGCGGCCACCGCCACAGCGCAGGGTCAGGCCGTTCAGCTCACCATCCTGTACACCAGTGAACATCACGGAAACCTGCTGCCGTTTGACACCCCGACCGCGAAAGGCGTGGGCGGGATGGCGGCGCGCGCCACGGTGGTCGCGCAGGTCAGGCAGGCAGCCTCCAACGTGCTGTTGCTGGATTCCGGCGACATCCTGGTGGGGACGGCGATGTCCACGATCTTCCGCGGGGAACCCGACGTCCTGGCCATGAACCTGATCGGCTACGATGCGATGGCGGCCGGCAACCATGAGTTTGATTACGGTCTCGACCACTTCGCGCGGCTGCGCGGGCTGGCGAAGTTTCCGATCATCTCCACCTCGCTCCGAGGGCGGGGCCGTGAGGTCGCCCCGATCTTTGTGATCAAGCAACTCGGCGGCCTGCGGGTGCTGATCTTCAGCGGTCTCGACGACGCCTACGCCGACATCATCCATCCGGCGATAGCCGCCGGGCTCGAGTATTTCGATCCCATCGGCAGCGCGCGGGGGCTCGTCAACGGCCTGGGGCGGAGTGTCGATCTGATCATCGCCCTGACCCACATGACCGATGCGCAGGACCTCGCGCTCGCGAGGGCCGTTCCACAGATCCATGCCGTCATCGGCGGCCACGTCGAGGGGTACGATGGCATACTGACCGCGGCCGGCGGGCGGCCGGTGGAGACGATGGACAATCCCCCGACGATCCTGGTGAGGACCCATCGGCAGGGCGCGACGGTGGGCCGCCTGGATCTGCTGGTCGAGGGCGGCCGCGTCCGTCGGGCCAGCGCGAGGAATCTCCCGGTGACCAGCCAGGTGACGCCCGATCCCAAGGTGGCGGACCTCGTGAAGGACTATGAGAGCCGCCTCCGGGCCCGCTTCGCCGAGGTCATCGGCCGGACGGCGGTCTTGCTTGACGGGGAGCGTGCCAACGTCCGCTCGCGGGAGACCAACCTGGGCAACCTCATCGCCGATGCCTTGCGAGAGTTCGCCCGGACGGACGTGGCCATCGTGAACGGCGGCAACATCCGCAGCTCGATCAACGAGGGCCCGATCACGCTGGCCGATGTCTTTCGGGTGCTCGCCTTCGACAACACGGTCGTCACTCTCCAGCTCACGGGCGCGCAGTTGCGGGAAGCGTTGGAGAATGGGGTGAGCCAGGTCGAGGAGGGCAGCGGCCGGTTCCCCCAGGTCTCGGGGATGTCGTATGTGTACGAGCGCGCGCGGCCGCGGGGCCAGCGGGTCGTGGACGTGCGGGTCGGCGGGCAGCCGCTCGATCCGGCCCGACTCTACTCGATGGCCACGAATGACTTCCTGGCGGACGGCGGCGACGGGTATGCTGTCTTCAAGGCGGGGCGACAGCGGCGGGATACCCAGGTCGACATGCGTGATGTGTTCATCGAGTACGTCCGCCGCGTGGGCACCGTCTCGGCCAGGCTCGAAGGCCGGATCACCGCCCGATGACCCCGGCCCCGGGTCTCGAGGACGCTGCCCAGCACACTGAGGCTCGCGGGAGGGAATCATGCCGACACGTCTGATCACTCGCGTGGCTCTGCTGGCAACAATGTACGTCGTGCTCGGACAGGTGGTCCGCTTCATCCCGAACCCGATGGTGCCGGGGGCCATCATCGCCCTCAACATGGTGGTCGTCGTCATCGCCGGGATGGTGTTGGGGCCGGCCGCGGGAGCGCTGGTAGGATTGGTCGGGACCTTCGTCAATGCGATCAGTCCTGCGGGTAATCCCTTCGAGTGGGCCGCGATCATCCCCCATACGATTATGGGGTTTGTCGCCGGTCTCGTGGGCCGAAGCTCTCGGGTCCTGGGGGCCCTAACAATCATCGTGGGCCACGTGCTGAACATCGCTGCCTTCCTCCTCATCGGCTTGCTGCCAGCGAGGCAGGTGGCGGTGACGATCTTCTCGGTCGGGTTGCTGACCGAGGTGGTCATCGATATCATCGTGATCATGATCGCGGTTCCCCTGCTGCGGCCGTTGGTGTCCAGCGACTCGCCCGGACGGTAGCCATGGCCATGAAAGGCTGGGAGAGCAGTCTGGCTTGACGGAGGTGAAGGGTGATCAAGACACGTCCGAAGGGGCTCGCACGCAAGACCGGCATCAACACGCGCCCCATCGTAATTTTCGCCGTGGTGGTCGTGGTGGCCACGGTCGGCATGTACCTCTGGGACGTGCAGTACCGGAAGGTGGAAGAAGCCCGACGCCGACCGCCGGACCCTGAGGTCATCGCCCGGAACCTCGTCGAAAACGTGGTGGGCGCGGGGACCGTAAAGGACGTCAAGGTGGACCGCGCCAAGAAGACCATCGCCGTCACGTTCGAGTCAACCCAGTTCAAGCCGGAAAGGCCCAAGAAGGACCTCCGCGAACTGCTGGAAGCCGAGGCCACCCTGGCCACCCTGGCGGTCCTCAGCCTCCCGCAGATGCATGAATACCAGCAGGTCACCGCCACCCTGGTGCACCAGGGGAAGACGCTCGCCGTCGCGGAAGCCGTCCGCGGCAAAGAGAAGGTGGCGATGACCTTTGTGGATGAGCGGCTGAAAGACTAGCCGATCGACCCACGTGCCCGTCGAGATCGGCACGTCGCTCTCGCTCGATGACGTGGACGCGGTCGCGACCCGGGCCGCGTCGGTTGTCATGGCCGCCTCAGCCCGCCGGGCGGTCGCCGCGGCGCGGGCCCAGGTGGATCGCCTGGTGGCCGAGGGCCGTGCGGTCTATGCGATCACCACGGGCGTCGGGCAACTCGCGTCGGTCAGCATTTCCCCCGCTGATGCCGCCCGCCTTCAACTGAACATCGTCCGCAGCCACGCGGCCGGCGTGGGGCCGGTGCTGGCCCAGGACGTTGTGCGGGCCATGATGCTGCTGCGGGCGCATGCGCTGGCCCTGGGGCATTCAGGAGTCAGGCAGGAGGTCATCGACCTCCTGGTGGCGTGCCTCAACCGCGGGATCCATCCGGTGGTCCCTGAGCAGGGGTCCGTGGGCGCCAGCGGTGACCTGGCGCCGCTGGCCCATCTGGCGCTGGCGGTGATCGGCGAGGGCGAAGTGGTCGTCGGTGGCGAGCGCCAGCCCGCCGGCCCCGCCCTGGAGCGCGCCGGCCTGCGACCGCTCCACCTGGTCGCCAAGGAAGGGGTGGCGCTGGTCAACGGTACGCAGTTGATGACGGCGTACGGCGCGCTGGCCAGCACGCGCGCCCGCCGGCTGTGCATCACGGCCGATGTGGCTGGAGCCATGTCGCTCGAGGCGCTGCGGGGGCGGTCGGCCGCGTTCGATCCCCGGCTGCACCGGGCGCGACCCCACCCCGGACAGCAGGCGAGCGCCGCGAACATCCGCCGCATGATCGCCGGCAGCGCGCTCGTCGACAGCGACCCCACCCGCGTCCAGGATGCGTACAGCCTGCGCTGCATGCCGCAGGTGCACGGCGCGACGCGGGACGCCGCCGGCTACGCGGCCCGCGTAGTGGAGGTTGAGATCAACGCGGCCACCGACAACCCCCTCTTGTTTCCCGAGGAAGACCTCGTCCTCTCCGGGGGGAACTTCCACGGGCAACCGGTGGCGCTGGCGCTGGACTTCCTGGCGGCGGCCCTGGCAGGGCTGGGGACGATGACCGAGCGCCGTATAGAACGGCTGGTCAACCCGGCGTTGTCCGGCCTGCCGGCCTTCCTCTCGCCGCATGGGGGGCTGCATTCGGGCCTCATGCTGGCGCAGTACACGGCGGCGGCGCTCGCGTCGGAAAACAAGATCCTGGCGCACCCGGCCAGCGCGGACAGCATCCCCACGTCAGCCAACCAGGAGGATCATGTCAGCATGGGGGCCGTTGCGGCCCGCAAGGCCGCGCAGATTGTGGCCCACGTCGAGCAGATCCTGGGCATCGAACTCCTCTGCGCCGCGCAGGCGCTGGAGTTCCGCGGCAGCGCGACGATGGGGCGGGGCACCGCGGCGGCCTATGCCGCGGTGCGGGAGGGAGTGCCGCCGCTGGATGACGACCGCGTCCTGGCGCCGGACCTGGAGGCGGCGGCGGCCCTGGTACGCAGCGGCGCCATCGTCCGCGCGGTCGAGCAGGCCGTCGGGCCGCTTGTGTGACCCCCGGCGGCGGCCCCGCGCCCGGACCTGGGGGAGGAGTCGCGAGGCACGCGGGGAATCTGCCTGCGATACGTTGACCCCTGTGGAGGATTCGATGTACGCTCTGAACTTCTATTCGTCCCTGTTCGCGGAATCGCTGCGGCAGGGGCGTAAGACCCTGACCATCCGGCTCGGGAACAAGCTCGACAAGTATCGGGACGGTCAGGTCGTCTGGATCACCGTGGGCCGCCGCTTTGGCACGCGGCGCAAGATCTTCCCCGCTATCATCGACCGGGTGGAGGTGAAGCGCCTGGCGGAGGTCACGCCCAGAGAGATCGAGCGCGACAACCCGCAGTTGCGCCGCCACGAAGACCTGACGGAGTTTCTCTCAAAAATCTATGGCCGTCAGGTCACGCTGGACGACGAGGTCTCGGTGATCCATTTCTCCCGCATCGAGGAGGGTGAGGGCCCCCTGCCGGTCGACGTCTAGGCAGTCGCCTCCGACGACTGGGCGGCCGGCGTCTCCTCCGGAATCAGCAGAGACTCTGGGGGCACACCCTCCGTCAGGTAGAGGGCCGGGCCGGCCCGCCGGAACGTGACTCCCGCCTCTGCGGCCCGCCGCGCGAACACCACCACGACCACCGGATCATTGGTGTGGCGGCGTCCGACCTCTCGCGCCTCTCCTGGGGTCGTGGAGAGGTGAACGTACTGTCTGGCTCCCGGACGCAGCCCGGCAGTTTGGAGTTCGCTGATGGCGGCCCGAGAGGTCCCGTAGTAGAGCCATTCGGGCGGCGTGGCCGGCTCGCCGGGTTCCTCGACGCTGACGGTGTGGCCGTAGCGCGCGCGGATCCGGCCGTCGCGGACCTCGTATCGCCGCCTGTCGGCTTCTGCGACCGCGATGAGATCCGCGGTGGTGATCGACTCCCACCCGGGTTGCGAGGCCAGCCCCTGCGTCACCGCCTCCAGGGGCGCAAACCCTCCCACGTCGAGGGTCAGGCCGACCTTCTCGGGACGGTGCCGCAGCACCAGCGCCAGCAGGCGGCTCAGGCGCGCACGTCGGACGGTGTCAGATCTCGTACCGGCGCGAAGACCAGCCATGCACTTGTCTTATGGGAGTTGGACGCCCGGTCTAGGAGAACCTGCTGCCGCGACGAACCCCTTTCACAGAACGGCCGTGGGGATGGTGTGGCATGCCGGGTCCGCTCGTCGAATGCGTGCCGAACATCAGTGAGGGACGGCGGACAGACGTCATCGAGGCTGTGGCAGCCGCGGTTCGTACCACCGACGGTGTCCGGCTGCTGCATGTCCAGTCCGACCCCAGCCACAACCGCAGCGTGATCACCTTTGCCGGCGCGCCGGAGGCGGCCGGCCGGACGGCGGTGGCGCTGGCGGCGCGCGCGGTCGAGTTGATCGACATGCGCCACCACCAGGGAGAGCATCCCCGGCTGGGGGCCGTCGACGTCATCCCGTTTGTGCCCATCGCGGCGACAACGATGGAGGCGTGTGTCGCGCTGGCGCGCCGCGTCGGCGAGGAGTTATGGGCGACGCTGCGCCTGCCCGTCTACTACTACGCGGAGGCCGCCACGGCGCCGCACCGCGTGCGGCTGCCCGATATCCGCAAAGGTGAGTTCGAAGGGCTGGCGGAGAAGATGGCCCGGCCCGAATGGGCCCCCGATGTGGGCGAACCGCGTCCGCATCCGACGGCCGGGGCCGTCGTGGTGGGCGCGCGCCGGCCGCTGATCGCGTACAACATCAACCTGGACACGACCGACGTGGCCGTCGCGAAGGCCATCGCGCGGACCATCCGCGAATCGAGCGGCGGCCTGCCCGCCGTGCAGGCGATGGGCGTGACCTCAGCCACCGGCCTCGCCCAGGTGTCGGTCAACGTGCTGGATGCGACGCGCACGCCCCTCGCCCGCGTCTTCGACCAAGTGCGCCAGGAGGCCGGGCGGCACGGCGTGGGCGTGGTGGAGAGCGAGATCGTCGGCCTGGTCCCGCTGGACGCCGTGCTTGACGTGGCACGCGCCCACCTGCAGCTGCGCTCGTTCGACCGCGACCAGGTGCTGGAAGCACGGCTGATGGAGTAACCGGGCGGATGCTGTCCGCCGACCTCCTGGTCGAACACGCCGCCGAACTCCTGACCCTCGCCGGGCCGAACGATCGTCCCCGGACCGGGGCGGCGCTGGGTGACCTGGGGCTGGTGCGTGACGGCGCCGTCGCGGCGGACGAGGGCCAGATCGTTGCGGTAGGGCCCGCCGCGCAGGTGCGCGACGCGGTGCGGCTCGATCCCCACGCCACCGTGATCGACGCCACCGGTCGGGTGGTGCTTCCGGGATTCGTCGATCCCCATACCCACCTGGTCTTCGCGGGCTCCCGGGCCGGTGAGTTTGAGATGCGGCTGCGCGGGGTCTCGTACCTGGAGATCGCCACATCCGGCGGCGGCATCCTCAGTACGGTCGCCGCCACCCGCGCCGCCGACGAAGAGACGCTGGTGCGCCTCGGTCTCGCCCGGCTCGACCGCATGCTCGCCTGCGGGACGACCACGGCCGAGGCGAAGAGCGGGTACGGCCTGGCGGTGGCCGATGAGGTGAAGCAGCTCCGGGCGATCCACCGGATCTCGTCCCGGCACCACGTCGACCTGATCGCGACGGTGCTGGCGGCCCACGCCGTGCCACCGGAGTACGTCGGCGATCCGGATGGGTACGTGGACCTGGTCATCCGCGAGATCCTCCCCGCAGTCGCCGAGGAAGACCTGGCCGAGTTCTGCGACGCGTTTTGCGACGTCGGCGCCTTGACCCTGGCGCAGGGCCGGGGGGTGCTGGAGGCCGGAGCCGAGTTGGGGATGATCCCCAAGCTCCACGCGGACGAGTTCTCAGACCTGGGGGGCGCCTCCCTGGCGGCAGAGGTGGGTGCGATCTCAGCCGACCACCTGCTGCACGCCTCAGAGGCTGGCCTTGCGGCCATGGCGGAGGCCGGCACGGTGGCGGTGCTGTTACC
>JACQHU010000161.1 GCA_016198805.1 Armatimonadota bacterium | reverse complement strand
GTCTTCGGCCCGGGCTGGCAGTTCTTCACCAACTCCTACCGTGGGCTGCGCCACGGCGTGGCCGACATGAACCTGCTCTACGCCACAGGGATCGGCGCCGCCTACCTCATCGCCGTCATCAACACCTTCTGGCCCGACGCGGGCTTCGGCGGGCCCGAGGCCACGTTTTACGAAGCCGCGGCCCTGCTGACCGCGTTCATCATCCTGGGCCGCTACCTGGAGGCCCTCACGCGCGGCCGGGCATCGGAGGCGATCCGCAAGCTCATGAGCCTCCAGCCAAAGGTCGCGCGGGTGATTCGTGGTGAGACAGAGGTCGAGATCCCGGCGGACGAGGTCGAGGTGGACGATGTCGTGGTCGTCCGGCCGGGCGAGCAGATTCCGGTTGACGGTCTGGTGCTCGACGGCTATTCGGCCGTCGACCAGTCGATGCTGACCGGCGAGTCGATGCCTGTTGAAAAGCGGGCCGGCGACGAGGTCATCGGCGGCACCATGAACAAGACCGGTGCCTTTCGCTTCCGCGCCACTCGCGTCGGCCGCGAGACCGCGCTGGCCCAGATCATCACGCTGGTCGAGAACGCCCAGGCCAGCAGGGCGCCGATCCAGAAGCTGGCCGACCTGGTGGCCGGGAAGTTCATTTTCTGGGTCCACGTGCTGTCGCTGGCGGTGTTTCTGTTCTGGTTCTTCGTGGGGTACGGGCTGTTCTTCAGCCCCGAGACGCGGTTGATGTTGACGCCCTACACGCTAGCCGGCGTCGGTGTCTTCGGCTTCGCCCTGCTGGTCTCGGTGGCGGTGCTGGTCATTTCGTGCCCCTGTGCCGTCGGGATGGCCACGCCCAGCGCTATGATGGCGGGCACGGGCAAGGCGGCCGAACACGGCATCCTGTTCAAGGGCGCGGACGCCGTCGAGGCGGCCAGCAAACTGACGGCGATCATCTTCGACAAGACCGGGACCCTGACGCGCGGGGAGCCGGCAGTCACCGACGTCGTACCGACGTCCGTCGGCACTGAGCACGAGGTGCTACGCTGGGCCGCTGCCGCCGAGGTGAACTCCGAGCACCCCCTGGGCGAGGCTATCGTGCGCGGCGCCCGCGACCGCGGAATCCAAGTAGAGTCTCCCGAGGCGTTTGAGGCCGTCCCCGGGCACGGGGTCACGGCACGGGCCGCAGGCCGCGAGATCTTGCTCGGCAACCGCAAGCTCATGGCCGACCGCGGTGTTTCCATCGAGGCGTTTGCGCCGGAAGCCGAGCGCCTGGAATCGGAAGGCAAGACGGTGATGTTTCTGGCTACCGAAGCGGGGGTATCGAGCAGCGTCAGGCTGGCCGGATTGATCGCGGTCGCCGACACGCTCAAACCCCATTCGATCGAGGCCATCCGATTGCTCCACACCCTCGGCCTGGAGGTCGCCATGCTCACCGGTGACAACCGCCGGACGGCCGAGGCCATCGCCCGGCAGTTGGGCATCAACCGGGTCCTGGCGGAGGTGTTGCCCCAAGACAAGGCTGCAGAGGTCCGGGCATTACAGACGCTCGGGCGTCGGGTGGCGATGGTCGGCGACGGTATCAACGACGCCCCGGCCCTGGCGCAGGCCGACGTCGGCATGGCCATCGGGTCGGGGACGGACATCGCCAAAGAAACCGGGCACGTCGTCCTGGTGAAAGACGACCTGCGCGACGTCGTCACCACCATCGAGGTGGCGCGGGCGACCATGCGCAAGGTGAAGCAGAACCTCTTCTGGGCGTTCGTCTACAACACGGTCACGATTCCGGTCGCAGCCGGCCTGCTGTACCCCTGGACGCGGCAGGTGGTCAGCCCGGAGATCGCGGCGTTCCTCATGGCCATCAGCTCACTGACGGTCACGCTGAACACGACGCTGCTGAAGCGGTTCGTCCCCTCGCTGCGGCGCGCGCCCGAGCCGACGGCAGGGAGCACGGCGCTGGCGCCTGTGACAGGAGGACAGCGATGATGGTCCGCAGCGCAGGAACTCTAGGGGCACTGATCGCGCTGGGCGCGGCGGCCGTGTTTGTCCTCGCAGCGGCCGGCGCGACACCCGTAGCCCGGTACGGCGGCG
>JACQHU010000017.1 GCA_016198805.1 Armatimonadota bacterium | reverse complement strand
GCGGTGTGGGCGTCATGGATCGAGCGCCGCCCGCTGCAGTTCAAGGGCCGCTACTTCACGCTGTCGCTGATGACGCCGTTCTTCACCCCGCCGGAACCGCCGCCTGCGGCCCTGCGCATCGAGGTCGCCGGCGTCGGCGGGAGGATGTGCCGCCTGGCCGGGGAGGTGGCCGATGGGTTTCACGTCCATGCGTTCCACACGCGCCGGTACCTGCGGGAGGTCGTGATGCCGCAGATCCAGGCGGGACTGGACCGCAGCGGGCGCGGGCGAGACGCCTTCTCGGTCTCGGCGGGCGTCTTTGCGGCGATCGGGACAGAAGCGGATGTCGCCGCGGGCTTGCAGGAGATCCGCCGCCACTTTGCCTTCTACGCCTCCACGCCGACCTACCGGCCGGTGCTGAACCTCCACGGCTGGGGCGAGGTCGGCGAGCAGTTGAGCCGGCATGCCGCACGAGGCGAGTGGGAGGCCATGCCCGGCCTGATCACCGACGAGATGATGGAGGCCGCCGCCCTGTGGGGACCGCCGGACGAGGTCGCCGACCGGCTGCTAGCAGAATATCGCGGTCTGGTCGACCGCGTGGCGATCTACGAGCGGGTCGGCGTCTACGAGTTCACCGTCTCCGCCCGGCGCGAAGGCGTCTACCGCACGTTGCTCGACCGCGTCCGGGCGGGGAGCCAGCGGGCAGGCTAGGTCCCGACCCGCAGAGGGGAGGTGAGTTTCCGCAGCAGGGCAACTATCGAGAGCGCGGTGAGCACGCCCGTGCGCGGGTTCTCGCTCGGCCGGTTCTCGATGTGGACGACAAACCGGCCGAAGTCTCCGGTGACTTCCACCTCGTGCGTGTTGCGCTCGCTGGTCGGATCGGCCACGATCCGGATCCGGGTGCGCTCAGATCCGACCCCTGCCAGGCTCACGGCCGCGGAGACGTTCACGTTGGCGGGAAAGCCCTCGCAGGCCTCACGGGCGCTGCCTTCGAACACCACGAGGGGCTCGCGCAGATGTGAAAGGTCGATGCGGTGCGTCTCCAGGTACGGCGCGCCCACCAGGGCGCGCGGCGGCTTTCGCGTGGTCATCACCACCGACTCAATCCGGCCCGCCGCCGCGCCCGCGATGGCATCGAGCCCGCCGATCGCCCCGGACGGCACATAGATGACTCCCCCAGCGCGGCGGGCCAGGGCCGTGTAGGCTTCCTCATGCCCGAGCAGCGCCCCCACGCTCAACGCCAGGAGCGCCTTCCCGGCCTGCAGCGTCATCGTGGCGATCTCGTGAAAGGCCGACGCCGGCGCCGCTTCGACGATCAGGTCTGAAGCCGCCACGGCTTCGGGCAGTGGGACCACCGGAGGCACCGCCTGCAGCCGTTCCGCCGCGCGACGGCGGGCTTTCTCCAGATCGCCGCTGGTGATCGCGGCCAGCGTGATCCCTGGCAGATCGCGCTCGATGGCCACGGCCACCTGCTGGCCGACGGCACCGAACCCCGCGAGCCCCACGCGCTGGATGCGACTCATCACCCGCTCACCCCCAGGACGTCGGCCACCGCCCGCATCGCCCCATCCAGCGTGCGCGCCGAAAAATCAAACTCCGCGCTTGCGGCGGCAAACAGGTCGGGCAGCGGCCGGCTGCCGCCCAGCGCCAGGGCTTCCCGGTACCTCCGGACAGCGCCGGAGGGATCGGTGCGGGCCCGCAGCCACACCTGCAACGCACCGAGTTCGGCGATGGCGTACTCGATGTAGTAGAACGGCACGGTGAAGAGATGGAGCTGTCGTTGCCACAGACTCTCCTCGACCTCCTCGTACCCGCGGTAGTCCACGAGCCGGTGGAACCGACGGAAGATGCCACGCCACACCTCTCCCCGCTCCTCTCGGGTATGCCCGGGATGCGTGTACAGCCAGTGCTGGAAGGCATCGATGGTCGCGACCTGAGGAAACAGGAAGAGGACCCGCTCAAACTGCTCGCGGCGGGCTCGCGCCGCCTCGGATGGATCGGGGTAGAACACCTCGAGATGCGGGACGGCCAGCAGTTCCATGCTCATGGAGGCGACCTCACAGAACTCCATGGGTGCGTGCCGGTAGTCCATCAGTGGGTGCTGCCGGCACGCCAGTGTGTGGAAGGCGTGCCCGCCCTCGTGGAGCAGCGTCCGCAGATCTCGATCCAGGCCGACCGCGTTCATGAAGATGAAGGGCAGCCGGCGTTCGAACATCGTGCTCTGGTAGCCGCCGGGCGCCTTGCCCTTCCGGCTCTCCAGATCCAGGAGGCCGTGGTCGCGCAGGAAGGCGAACTGCCGCCCCAGCTCCGGGTCCACGTGCCGGACCATCTCCTCCACGCCGCCTGTGAGGGTCTCGACGCGGTCGAAGGGGCGGAGCGGCGGCCGCCCCTGCGGGTCGACCTCCAGATCCCACGGCCGCAGGACGTCGACCCCCAGCTGGGCCCGCCGCGCTTCCAGCAGCCGCCCCACCACGGGGACGACCGCCGCCTCGATGGCCTCGTGGAAGCGCAGGCAGTCGTCGGGCGTATAGTCGAACCGCTCCCACATGCGAAACGCGTAGGCGCGGTAATCGGCGAATCCGGCGTTGCGCGCGATCTGGTGGCGCAGCGCCAGCAACTGGTCGAACAGCCCCTCGAGGCGGTCTCGGTCCTCCAGCCGGCGGCGGACCACCAGCTCCCACGCCTCCTGACGCGTGGCCCGGTCGGGCTCTTCGAGATAGCGGGCCATCTGCTGGAGCGTGTGTTCCCTGCCGCGGAAGGCCACGGCCATCGCGCCGGAGATCTTCTGGTACTGCTGCTTCAGTTTGGCCTCCTCGGTCTCCAGCGGTACGTTCTCCGGCCGGAAGAGCGCGACCCGGTTTTCCACGAGCCGGTCGAAGACTGCGTAACGCGCGGGCAGCGACGTCCGGGACGGCGAGCGCAGATAGGCCACGTCCAGTTCGTGCGCCAGCGGCTTCACCTTCGGGGCGATCTCCTCGACAAAGAACAGGTAGGCCTGTTCGCGCTCGCGGTCATCCGTCTGGCATGTCATCGCCACGTACCGGCGCGCCCCCTCCTCCGCGATGGCCGCCCTGAGCTCGCTGGCGTCCTCCAGCCACCGCTCCAGCGCCTCCGGTGAGTCCGCCTCGGTCGACAGCAGACGCCGGAAGAGCGGTTCGATCTGC
The DNA here is from genome assembly GCA_016198805.1 of Armatimonadota bacterium. Classification (GTDB taxonomy): domain Bacteria; phylum Sysuimicrobiota; class Sysuimicrobiia; order Sysuimicrobiales; family Humicultoraceae; genus JACQHU01. The sequence goes on along the minus strand of JACQHU010000017.1, from coordinate 1,175 downwards.
TCCCACCGGCCCATGTCCGCATCCGCGGGCACGAACCGGCGCGGGAATCTCGCGGCCAGGTCAACGGCAAGGGCCATCCAGGGTGCCTCCTCTATGGCGTGGGTCCCCGCGGAGTGATCCGGCAGGAATTATTCCACCCTGACGACTTTCAGGAAGTTCGTGGTGCCGGGCCGTCCGAGGGGAAAGCCCGCGGTGACGACGACGAGGTCCCCCGGCCGCGCCACGCCCAGGTCTTTGGCCGCGCGGACCCCGCGGTCGACCAGGCTGTCCAGGTCCGCGACGGGCTCGACCAGGGCCGGACGGACGCCCCAGACCAGGGTGAGCTGGCGCCGCGTCGCCGGTGTGTGGGTGACGGCCACGATCGGCCGCCGCGGCCGGTATCGCGAGACGCGGCGCGCGGTGCTCCCGGAATCGGTCGACGCCACGATGGCGGCCGCGCCCACTGCCTCGGCGGCCTCGCACGCGGCTAGGGCAATGGCCTCGCCGGTTTCGGCCGCCCTCTCGCGGCCGCGCTCCCGCAGAATCAGGTCGTACGGCAGCGCCTCCTCCGCCTTCCTGGCGATGGCCGCCATGGTGGCCACCGCCTCCACCGGATGCGCCCCGACCGCAGTCTCCCCCGAGAGCATCAGAGCGTCGGTGCCGTCGAAGACGGCGTTCGCCACATCGGCAGCCTCGGCCCGGGTGGGGCGCGGGTGCTCGATCATGCTCTCGAGCATCTGCGTCGCGGTGATGACCGGTCTGCCGAGACGGTTGCACAGGCCGATGATGCGCTTCTGGACGATGGGCACTTCCTCGATGGACGTCTCGACCGCCAGGTCGCCCCTGGCCACCATCACCGCGTCGGCGGCGGAGACGATCTCGTCGATGTGCTCCAGCGCCGTGGCGCGCTCGATCTTCGCGACCAGTCTGGCGGTTCCACCCCGGGCCGCGACCAGACGCCGCGCGTGCTCGATGTCTGCCGCGCCCTCCACGAACGACAGGCCGATGAAATCCACACCCTGCGCGATGCCCCAATCGACGTACCGGAGGTCGTCATCGGTCATCGCCGGAACGCTCAGGCGCACCCCCGGCAGGTTGACCCCCGCGTGCTGCCGCAGCCGGCCACCAGCCTCGACGGTGCACCGCACGCAGGAGGGCTCGACCTCGCGGACCACCAGCGCCAGTTCGCCGTCCTG
>JACQHU010000160.1 GCA_016198805.1 Armatimonadota bacterium | reverse complement strand
CAGTTCGGCCGCGACCTCTTTCGCCGTGGGCTCATCAAACCGCGCAATCCGGAGATAGCCCAGGCGGCTGGCGGCGAGGTCTTTCCGGACGGCCTCGTCGAGCGCGCCCGCGCCCTGCACCGTGACCATCTGGATGCGGGCTCGGGTAATCTCCACGTCGAGGCTCTGGCCGTCCCGGAAGATGCGCAGTTTCACCCTGGTGCCCGCGGGGCCGCGGATGCGGCTGACGGCCTCCTGGATCGCCATGCCGTCCGTGCTGACGGTGTCGATGAGCAGAATCTTGTCGCCGGCGCGCAGGCCAGCCTTGTGGGCCGGCGTGCCCTCGATGGGCTGCACGACGATCAACTGCCGGTCCCTGATGTCGATGAAGATCCCAATGCCGAAGAAGAAGCCCTCGGTGGTCTGCCGGAACTCCCTGAACGCCTGCGCGTCCATGTACCGGGTGAACGGGTCGCCGAGCGCATCCAGGAGGCCGCGGGCCGCTCCGTCGAACAGCTTCGACGGGTCCGGGATCGGGTTCAGGTAGTCGCTGCGGATGCGAGCGAGCAGTTCCCGGAGCAACGCGAACCCCTGATCCTCCGCGGACCGCGCCGTCGCGGTGCGCGCTCCCGCGCCATATCCGGCCAGAAACACGCCAGCGGTCAGCACAACGACCAGCATCAGCGAGGTCGTCGATCGTCCCCACCTCAACACAGCGCATCGCCTCCCGGCGGACCACCTTCAGCCGCCTGCTGTAGATTACCCTGGCCCGGGGCGTGGAAACAAGCGCGCAGGCTACGGGGCGGGGTTGATCGGCCGGCCGTTACGGCGCACTTCAAAGTGCAGGTGAGGACCCGTGCTGTACCCCGTGCTGCCGACCTGGCCAATCACCTTCCCGCGGACGACGGACTGCCCAACCCTCACCAGGATGGCCGAGAGATGCCCGGATAGCGTGCTCATCCCCTGCCCGTGGTCGATGATCACCAGCTTGCCGTACCCACCGTACCAGCCGGCGAAGATGACGGTCCCGTCGTCGGCCGCCCGTACCGGTGTGCCCCTGGGCGCCGAGATGTCGACGCCCTGGTGGAACTGACGGAGACGGAAGATGGGATGCCGCCGAAATCCAAACCGGGACGTCATGGGGCCCCGCAGCGGCCAGAGGAATGCGCTCATGGACCGTCCCCGGACCGCGGCATTCCCCGACTGGAGGCGTTGAATGAGCGCTTCCAGTTCGGCCGACTCCTCTTCGAGTTCCCCCACGGCGCGCTCGGCCGCGGCGCGCTCACGCACGATACCTTCGAGGACCCGGCGCTTCTCCACCGTCTGGTGGACGAGCTGCCGGCGGCGTTCGTCGGTCTCGCGCACCAGGGCCCCAAGCCGCCTCTGCTCTCGCTCGAGGTCTTCGCGCAGCGCGGCGGTGCGGTCCCGGTCGTCGATGTACCCCTCGATCAGCCGCGCATCCGCCCGGACGATGGCGCTCACCAGATGCGCCCGCGTCACGAACTCGGGAAACGTGGCGGCACCCAGGACCACATCCAGGTAGCCGGCGCGACCGTATCGGTGCACGTCCCGCAAGCGGCCGGCCAGGAGGCTGCGCCGGCGCGCCAGGGCCATCTCGGCGCGGGCCAGCGCCGCCGCTGCCCCCTCCTCCCGTTGCCGCGCCCGCCGCAGGTCGGCGGCCAGCCGCGCGAGGCGTGCTTCCGTCGCGTCCCGCGCGCGGTCCAGGCGCTGAATCTCACCTGACAGGGCGCGCTCGCGCCGTCGTGTCTGCTGGAGCCGCCGCCGCTGGGCGTCGAGTCGCTGCCGGATCTGGCGGAGCTCCTCCTGCCGCGTCGAGGCCGGAGACGGCGCCGCCTGCACCAGCGGTCCCGAAACACCCATCAGGAACGCCACCACCCACGCGACCCGCAGGGAGCAGCGTGGCAGCGGGGTCATGCGCGTAGGTACCGCCGCAGCCCTATCGCGCTGCCGCCGATCCCTACGGCGATCCCGAGGATCCAGACGACGCCGAGCGCAGCCGGGAGGATCGCTTCAGGAGGAAGGAGCGGGAGAAACGGCAGGGAGGCGGCGACCCGGCCGGCCAGGCCGGCATAGCCGATGCCCAGCACAATGGACGTGACCAGCGCGGCCGATGCACCCTGGAAAGCGCCCTCCAGCATGAAGGGACCACGGATGAACCCGGGTGTCGCGCCCACCAGGGTCATGATCTCGATCTCCTGGCGCCTGGCCGATACGGTGAGCCGGATCGTGTTGACGATGATGAGCAACGCGGCGGCGGCCAGCAGGGCCGCGATCACACCCCCGGCCAGGCGAACCGCGCGGGTGAGCGCCACGAGCCGGTCCACCACCGGAGTTCCGAAGATCACTTCCTCCACCCCCGCGATCTTCTGGATCCCCGCAGCCGCGTCACGGATCCGTCCGGCATCAGTGACCCGGACCTCAACGGAATCCGGGAGCGGATTGGAGGGCAGGAGGTCGCTCATGGAGGATGGCGTGCCCAGAGACCGCTGCAGGCGTCGGAGTGCCAGCCCCCGGTCGACGATCACCGCGCTGCGGACCCCCGGGGACGCCGAGATGGATGCCAGCACCTGCTGCCGCTGGGTCGGGCTGAGCCCGTCCCGCAGGAAGGCGACGATTTCCACCTGGCCCTCGAGCATTGACGCCAGGTGGACGAGATTGGCGGAGACCAGCATGCCGCCGCCGGCGACCGCCAGGGCCACGACGATGGTGCTGGTGGCCGCCAGAGCCATGAGCGCATTGCGGCGAAGGCCGGCCGCGGCGTCCCTCAGGATCTCGATGGAGGCGGACGCGCGGGAGCCCCGGCGGGCTCGCGCGCCGACTCGCCCGCGGGCCTGCCCGACCACGCCGTCAGATGGCGGCGTTGTAGAGGCCTCGAGGCTCATCCCGAACGACCCGGCCGGCCTGCAGGGCGATAACACGCCGCCGCAGGATGTCCACCAGTGTGGGGTTGTGCGTGGTGACCAGTACGGTCGCGCCCCGCATATTGATCGAACTCAGCAACTGCATGATCTCCCAGGCGGCGGCGGGGTCCAGGTTCCCCGTCGGCTCATCGGCCAGGACCAGGGGCGGCCGGTTGACAATCGCCCGGGCCAGCGCCACCTTTTGCTGCTCGCCCCCGGAGAGTTTCGCAGGCAGATCGGCCGCCCGATCGACCATGCCGACCACCTCCAGCGCCCACCGCGCGCGCGGCATGATTCCCAGCGGATCGACGCCGGTCACTCTGAGCGCGAAGGCCACATTCTCGGCCACCGTCCGGTCCGGCAGGAGCTTGAACTCCTGGAAGACAACGCCCAACCGGCGGCGGAAATGCGGCACCTCCGCGGGGGGCAGCCGGCCGAGATCGGTCCCGTCGATGATGATCCGGCCCATCGTCGGCCGCTCGATCCGCTGGATGAGCTTCAGAACGGTGGACTTCCCGCTGCCGGTAGGGCCGACGAGAAAGACGAACTCGCCGGGCTCGATCTGAAGCCTGACGTCCTGGAGGGCGACAACACCGCTGGGATAGCGTTTGCCGACGCCGTGAAAGTGGATCATCGATGCTCCGACGAAAGGTGTGCTCGCTACTCCGACGCCCAACGACGTCGTTGGTGCGAATTCTGCGTCAAGCGGAGATTTCCTTCCGCGCCGGCTACGGCACGGTCAACCCCCAGGTGCGCAGCACCTCCAGCAGCCGGTCATCGGTCATGTTCAGGTGAATCGGGGTGACCGAGATGTAGCCGTTGGCCACCGCCCATCCATCGGTGCCTTCCTGATCGTTCGTGGGCTCCCGCTCGCCCGTCAGCCAGTAGTAGGACCGCCCGCGCGGATCCGTCCGTTTCTCCAGCCGCGACAGGTACCGGCGGTTGCTCTGCCGGGTGAAGGCGATCCCTTTCAGCCGTTCGGCCGGCAGGTTGGGGACGTTCACGTTGATCAGGACGTCGTCTGGCAGCCGGTGCGCCACCATCAGACGTGCCAGGGACTCGGCGAATCTGGCTGCGACATCGAACCGCACGTCCACGAACGACGTCACGGAGACCGCCAGACTGGGAATCCCCAGGATCGCGCCTTCCATGGCTCCAGACACGGTTCCCGAGTAGGTGAGATCGAGTCCCAGGTTCGGGCCGACGTTGACCCCCGAGACGATGACATCGGGGCGATACCCCAGCAGTTCCCCGACGCCGAGCACGACGCAATCGGCGGGGGTCCCGTTGGTCGACCAGGCCACGATCCCCGGAGGATAGGCCGGGTACCGGATCGCGCGCAGCGGCTTATGCAGCGTGATGGCGTGGCCGGTGGCACTCCGCTCGTGTTCGGGCGCCACCACCGCCGTCTCGTGGTGCGCGGCAAACGTCTCGGCCAGGGCGCGCAGGCCGGGGGAGTTGATGCCGTCGTCGTTGGTCAGCAGGACGCGCATGCTGTCGGCGGCCCTGCCTCAGCCATCGCGGGATGGGCGCTCCGCAGGGGCGCCGGCGGAGCCCACCTGCTCGCCCAACCAGTCCAGATAGGCGGCCGATCCGCCCACCACAGGGAACGCGATCACCTCAGGCACCGTGTAGGAGTGCAGCGCCTGCACCCGCGCGGTCAGCGCCGGCAGGACGTCGCGGGTCGTTTTCACGATCAGCAACGTCTCGTCCGCAGACTCCACCTGCCCCTGCCATCGGTAGATCGAGCGGAGGCCGGGCACCACGTTGACACACGCGGCCAGGCGCTCGTCCACCAGCGCCTGCGCGATCCGGCCGGCTTCGTCGGCGCTGCCGGCAGTCACCAGCACGACGAGGGGTTCCATCGGCGATGTGGGCGTGCGAACTCCGAAGTGCTACTGACGCGCTAGTCCTGTTCCCGCCACCAGTCGGGCGACACATCGCGCAGCGAGCGGACCTTGCGGACGCTCGGCCGGCTCCCAGCGCGCTCCTTGGCGACGCGGGCGCGCAACTGCTCAAACTCCCGCAGGTCAGTCAGGACTTTCAGCGTGTTCCACACGGCCTCTTCGATGTGCTCTCCGCCTTCTTTCTGCAGGAGCGCCACCAGTGGGTCGATGACACGCTTGTCACGCAGCTTGCCCAGAATCCGGATGGCGAGCCGCTTGACCTCGACGTCCTCGTCGTCCAGCGAGGTGATGAGTTGATCGGCGGCCCCCTCCCCGAACAGCGCGAAGAGCAAGCGCAGGGCGAACCGGCGCACCTTCGGCATGGGGTTCTCCAGGGCGACCCGCAGATGCTCCACCACCTCGCCGCGCGGCCGGCCAGAGAACGCTTCGATGACCAGCTTGGGCGGGTAGATCTCGCGGTCGGCGTGGGACGGCTCCCCACCGTCGATGACGCCCCGTTCCTCCAGGCGCGCCAGCGTCGCCACGACCGCCTCCTGCATCCGGGGATCCCGCAGGAACAGATCGACCAGGGGCCTGGCGATGCGATGGTCGCCGACGCGGCCGAGGACCGAGATGGCCGTCACCTGAACGACCTGGCTGTCCTGGGTCAGCGCCAGGAGCAGCGCATCGATCGCGCGAGAGCCGACCTCCACCAGGATCTTCATGACCTGGGTGCCGATCTTCCGCCGCAGGACCTTGTCCTCAAACGCGGTCAGGAGCGGCCCCACGGCGTCCGGACCAATGCGCACCAGGGCCTCGGTCGCGGCCAACTGCAGAGAGCGCTCGCGCCGGGCCAGCACACGGATCAGCGGCTCGACCGCGCCCCGATCGCGGATGTCCCGCAGCCCATTGACAGCCTGGAGGACCACCTGCTCGCTCCGGTCATTCAGCGCCGTCCGCAGCGCCTCGCCGGCCGATGGGCCGCTGATACGCCGCAGGGCCATGACCGCGCTCTTGCGGACATACTCGTCCGGATCCTGCAGCGCGCGGGCCAGCGCATCGATCGCCGCCTCGTCGCCCAGCTTCCCCAACGCATGAGCAGCGTCGCTGCGGACGGTGACGTCGTGGCTCTCAAGCTGCCGGAGATAGCGCTGGAGCTCGTCGGCCCTGGTGGCCTCCGGCATGTGTCCTCCCCCTGAGCGTTGGAAAACGGTCTCGCCGCCCGCGCACCGCACCCCGGGCGGACCGCTAGCCAGTCACTGCTATTATGCACGATTTTCGGGGTTTCGCCTATGCTCCTGCCCCGGCGGGGTCGGGCCGGCGGCGCTTGCATCCGGGGCGATGCCTTCCTATACTGAGCAGCAATGGAGGATACGGCGGGCGTACGGTTCGCCCACGCCAGCGAGGCGGAGTTTGCGCGGATCCTGACCTTCTACGGCATCCGCTGGGAATACGAACCCCGGTCCTTCCCCCTCTACTGGGATGACGAGGGGCGGGTCACCGAGAGCTTCAGCCCCGATTTCTACCTTCCCGATCTCGACCTGTACGTGGAGCTGACGACCCTCAAGCAGAGCCTCGTGACCCGCAAGAACCGGAAGCTTCGCCGGATGCGCGAACTGTATCCGGACGTCCGGGTCAAGATCCTGTATGCCCGGGACGTCCGGAGCCTGTTCGCCAAGTACGACCTGCGGCCCGTCTCCGCCCGCTGATGTCGGCCCTCCCGATCAAAGAGGTGCTCCTGAGCGAGGAGCAGATTCAGGCGCGCGTCCGCGCCATCGCCGAAGAGGTCAGCCGGGACTACGCGGGCCGGGACCTGCTGATGGTCACCGTGCTGAAGGGCGGCCTGTACTTCCTGGCCGATCTGACGCGTGCGCTGGACATTCCGGTCGCCATCGACTTCATGGCCATCAGCTCATACCGTGGAGGGAAAGGCCCCTCAGGCGTGGTGCGGCTGATCAAGGACCTCGATGAAGAGATCACGGGCCGGCACGTCCTGCTGGTCGAGGATATCATCGACACGGGGCTGACCGCGTCCTATCTGGTCCGTGCCCTGCTGGCGCGGGATCCGGGCGACCTGGCCATCTGCACCCTGCTGGACAAACGGGTCCGGCGGATCGTGGAAGGCCTGCCGATCCGTTACCGGGGCTTTGAGGTGCCGGACGCCTTCCTGGTCGGCTACGGTCTGGACTACCGCCAGCTCTACCGGAACCTGCCCTACATCGGCGTCCTCCACGCGGACCTCCTGCATCAGCCCGCAGCCACCTGAGCCCGCCCCCGCGGGCGGTGCACACCTGCACGGGCAGGGAGCGGCGATAGGCCAACGAATGAAGGGCCTGACATGCTCTCCCTGCGGGGCATCACCAAGACCTTCCCCGGCGTCCTTGCCAATGATCACGTGACACTGGAGGTCCGCTCAGGCGAGGTGCACGCCCTCCTGGGCGAGAACGGCGCCGGCAAGACCACCCTCATGAGCATCCTGTACGGGATTCATCAGCCTGACGCCGGCGAGATCCGGCTTCGGGGTCGCCGGGTGCATATCCGGTCTCCCCGCGACGCCATCGGTCTGGGCATCGGCATGGTGCCCCAGCACTTCCTGCTGATCCGGCGACACACGGTCGCTGAAAACATCGCGCTGGGGCTGCCCGGGGAGAGGTTCGTCCGGCCGGCGCGCCGGATCGAGCCGCGGGTGCGGGAACTCGGCGCCCGCTACGGGCTCGCGGTCGACCCTCGGGCTGCCATCTGGCAACTCTCGCCCAGCGAGCAGCAGCGCGTGGAGATCCTCAAGGCGCTGATCCGCGGGGCCCAGGCGCTCATCCTGGATGAGCCGACCAGTGTCCTCACGCCCCAGGAGGTGCGGGGCCTGTTCGACGTCCTCCGGCGCATGAAGCAGGAAGGACACGCCGTCATCTTCATCTCCCACAAGCTCGATGAGGTCACGGAGATCGCCGACCGGGTGACCGTCCTGCGCCGCGGCCGGGTGGTGGCCACCCTGCCTATCGCCGAGACTGACAAACGAAGCCTGGCGCGCCTGATGGTCGGCCGCGACGTCGAGTTCCAGGTGCGCAAGGCCCCCCGCACGCCGGATGGCGACGCCCTGGTGGCAGACAACCTGGTGGTCCTCAGCGACCGCGGCCTCCCCGCGCTGCGGGGCATCTCGTTCTCGGTGCGCCGGGGCGAGATCCTCGGGATCGCCGGCATCGCCGGGAACGGGCAGCGCGAACTGGTCGAAGTGATCACCGGCCTCAGGCCGGCCCGCAGCGGCCGCGTCCGGTTGCTGGACCACGAGGTCACGAACCTCTCAGCCCGAGCGCTGCACGAGGCCGGCGTCGCGCACATCCCCGAGGACCGGATGCTCATGGGCATCGTCCCCGCCATGTCGGTGGCCGAAAACCTGGTGCTCAAGCAGTACCGCTACCCGCCCTTCTCGCGCGGACCGGTCATCGACCGCCAGGCGATCGCCCAGTTCGCCCGCCGCATGATCGCCGAGTACGAGATCGTCACCCCGGGGTCCGACGTCCCGGCGCGGCTGCTGTCCGGGGGCAACATTCAGAAGCTGATCCTCAGCCGGGAACTGTCCGGGCGGCCGGAAGTGATCGTGGCGTCTCATCCCACCGCGGGACTGGATGTGAGCGCCACCGAGCAGATCCATACCGTGCTGCTGCAGCGGCGGCAGCGCGGCGCGGCGATCCTCCTGGTGTCGGAGGATCTGGACGAGATCCTGGCGCTCGCCGACCGGATCGGCGTGCTGTTCTCGGGTGAGATCGTCGGCATCGTCTCCGGCGCCGAGGCAGACCGGGAGCGCCTCGGCCTGATGATGACGGGACAGCGCGTATGAGGCGGCTCGGTCCCTGGCAGATCGACCGTGATCCGGCCCCACGAGGATGGTGGGTCCTGGTCGTCTCGCTGGGCGCGATCGCATCAGCCTTCCTGGCCGCCGGCGCGCTCTTCTGGGCCTTCGGGATCGGGCCGGCCCGGGCCTACAGCACGATCTTCCTCGGCACGCTCGGGGATGCCCGGGCGGCGCCTGAGGTCCTGCGACAGGCCATCCCGCTGCTCCTGTGCGGTGTCGGCCTGGTCATGGCGTTCCGCGCCCAGTTCTGGAACATCGGCGCGGAAGGCCAGTTGCTGGCCGGCGCGGTGGCCGCGGCCGGCGTCGCCCTCTTCGCCCCACTGCCCGCGCCGCTGGTGGTGCCCGCGATGTTTGCTGCGGGGTTCGCTGCCGGCGCGCTGTGGGGGCTGCTTCCCACCCTGTTGCGGCTCAAGCTCGACGTCAACGAAGTGCTGTCGACCCTGATGATGAACTACATCGCCCTCTTCTTCGTCGAGTGGCTCATCCATGGGCCATGGAAAGGGCAGGAACAGCGCGGATTCGCGTACACGGACACGCTGCCGCCGGCGGCCTGGCTGCCCCTGCTCCCGGGCACGCGCGTGCACTGGGTCACGCTCGCGCTGGGCCTGGCCCTGGCCGGAGGCCTGGCGTTCCTTCTGGCGCGGACCAAACTGGGGTTTGAGATCCGCGTGCTGGGCCAGAATCCGACCGCGTCCCGGTACGCCGGGATCAACCCCCTGCGCACGACGCTGGTCGCCATGCTCATCTCTGCGGGCGCGGCCGGGCTGGCCGGGGTCGGCGAAGTGGCCGGTATTCACCACAGACTGCTGGCGCCTGACCAGATCTCGCTCGGCTACGGGTACGCGGCCATCATCGTGGCCTGGCTGGCACGCGGCAGCCCGCTCGCCGCGGTGCTGACCGCGCTGTTCCTGGGGTTGATCTTCAGCAGTGGCGACGTCATGAAGGTCACGCTTCAGATGCCGTTCCGGGTGACCGACATCTTCAACGGGTTGATCCTCTTCTTCCTGATCGGCAGCGAGCGCCTGTTGACCTACCGGCTACGCCGGGTCCCGCGCCCCGCGCCTCACGCGACGGCGGTGTCACCGGGCCCAGAGCGTCAGACTGGGGCCGGCATCCCCGAGGAGACCGGGGTGGCTGAGAGCAAATGATCACGGAATGGATCCTCGACACGCTCATCCGGGCGCTGGCGGTGGGCACGCCGCTGCTGTGGGCGGCGCTGGGTGAGATCTACGCGGAGCGGTCGGGCGTCATCAACCTGGGCGTGGAAGGCATGATGATCCTCGGAGCCTTCTTCGCCTTTGCCGTGGCGCACACCAGCGGGAACCCCGCGCTCGGATTGCTGGTCGCCGGCGTCGTGGGCGGCGCATCGGCGCTGCTCCATGCCTTCCTGTCGGTCACGCTGCGCGCCAACCAGTACGTGTCCGGCCTGGCCCTGGCCATGTTCGGGCTCGGGCTCGCCGGCGTGCTGGGCCGCGGCTGGGAGGGCATCCCGCTCCTCAACACGCTGCCCGAGATCTCCGGCCTGACGTATCTGGGCGTGGTCCTGGCGGTGGTGCTGTGGTTCGTGCTCTACCATACCCGCCTGGGGCTGGTTATCCGATCAACCGGTGAGGCGCCGGCGGCGGCTGACGCGCTGGGCGTGAACGTCGCGCGTGTGCGCTACCTGGCCGTGGTCTTCGGTGGGATCCTGGCCGGGATCGCAGGCGGATTCTTTTCAGTCGCGTACCGTCCGTCCTGGACCGAGGGCATGACCGGGGGCACGGGATGGATCGCGATCGCCATCGTCATCTTTGCGGGCTGGGATCCGCTGCGCGCGGTGTGGGGCGCGCTGCTGTTTGGCGCGCTCTACTACCTCTCGTTTCGGCTGCAGACCTGGATTGCGCCCGAAGCGCTGCGGATGCTGCCGTTCGCCTTCACCATCGTGGCGCTGGCCGCCACCTCCCGGCGGCGGCGCGGCGAGGGCGCGCCCGAGGCCCTGGGGCTCCCCTACGCCAGCGGCGAGAAATGACGGGAAAATGCCGGGAAGGTGCCGGGCCGGTCGTGGTCGTATCGAAGCACCGGGGAGGGTGGTCCACCGATATCACAACTTAGGAGGGGGAGTATGCGCTGGCTCACGCTCGCGGCGGTCCTGATCCTTGTAGGCAGCCTGGCTGTCACCGGAGGTGCGCAGCAGAAGCTCAAAGCCGGGTTCATCTACGTCGGCCCGATCGGGGACTACGGCTGGACCCACGCCCATGATCAGGGCCGCAAGATCGCCGAGAAGATGGTCTCCGGGCTGGAGACGCTCTACGTTGAGAGCGTGCCGGAGGCCCAGGCCGAACCGTTCATCGACAAGCTGATCCAGCAGGGCGCGCGGGTCATCTTCACCACCAGCTTCGGGTTCATGGATGGGACCCTCGCCGCGGCAAAGCGCTATCCCAACCAGATCTTCGCGCACGCCTCGGGCTTCAAGCGGGCGCCCAACATGGCCACCTACATGGCCGACTTCTACCAGGTGTACTACCTGAACGGCCTGATGGCCGGCGCGCTGACCAAGAGCAACAAGGTCGGCTATGTCGGCGCGTTCCCGATCCCTGAAGTCAAGCGGCACATCGGCGCCTTCGCCCTGGGCGTGCGGGCGGTGAACCCCAGGGCGACGGTGCATGTCCGGTGGATCTTTGAGTGGTTCAAGCCCTCGGCCGCCAAGGAGGCCACCGAGGCCCTGATCGCGGAAGGCGTCGACGTCTTCGCGTTCACCGAGGACTCGCCGACGGTCGTCCAGGTGGCGGCCAAGCGCGGCCTCCCCAGCTTCAGCCACTACTCGCCGATGCAGAAGTTTGCGCCGAACCACGTGGTCTCCGGCCAGCTGGTCCACTGGGAGAAGATCTACGTCGACTTCCTCTCGAAGGTCGTAGCGGGGAAGTACACGACCGAAAACCTCCAGAATGTCGACTACTGGTGGCTGCTGGCCGAAGGCGCGGTCGAGGTCGGCGGCGACTTCGGCGTGCCGGTCAGTCCGGCATGGAAGAGCAAGCTGCAGGCGGTGCAGGTCACCACTTTGGACCTCGGCCGGCTGTCCGTCCACGACCTGGTGATGAAGCGGCTGGCGCAGATGACCGACCCGAAAGTGACGTTCGATCCCTTCACGGGTCCGATCAGGGATCGGAAGGGTAAGCTGGTGGTCCCGGCCGGGAAGCGCATGACCGTGGGAGAACTCAACACGATGGAGTGGGCCGCGCCCGGAATCGTCGGGCCCTGGCCCAAGGAGCCATAAGCCAGGATCGGGCGCGGGGTTCTTCCGTCTAGGCTCCGCGGGCGGACAGGACGTCCAGGACGCGGGTGAGGGGGACGCCTCGGGCCGCCAGCAGGACCAGCAGGTGATAGAGCAGGTCGGCCGACTCTTCGGCGACGCGCTCGTCGGATTCGAGTCGGCCGGCCTGTACCACTTCTCCGGCCTCCTCGACGATCTTCTCGGCGATCGCCCCAAAGCCGCCGCGCAGCAGCGACGCGGTGTACGATCCGGGCGGCAAGGTCCGCTTCCGGTCTTCGATGACGGCCTCCAGCCGTGACAGCACCGGGCCGTGGGTGGTCCGCTCCTCGCCGTCCTGCGCCCGGTAGAAACAGGAGAGCCGCCCGGTGTGGCACGCCGGACCCTGCGGAACCACCTGCAGCAGGATCGCGTCCCCGTCGCAGTCCACCCGGATGTCTACCACCCGCTGCGTGTGCCCGGAGGTTTCGCCTTTGCGCCACAGCGCCTGGCGCGAGCGGCTCCAAAACCACGCCTGTCCGGTCTGGAGCGTCTTCGCCCACGCCTCCTGGGTCATCCAGGCCAGCATGAGGACCGCGCCGGACCGCCCATCCTGCACGATGCACGGCAACAGGCCGGCGTCCCAGTTCGGGACAGGCGCGCCGCTCGACGGGATCGTGCTGCTCATCTCCGAACCTCTCCTGAGACCCACCGCATCGGGATCCCTGCGGATGCCAGCGCGGCCTTGACCACCGGGATCGGATACCGGTCGAAGTGGAAGATCGACGCCGCGAGAGCGGCGTCGGCACATCCGGCGGTCAGCACGTCGCAGAGATGCTCTGGCTTCCCAGCCCCTCCCGACGCGACGACCGGAATGCCCACGGCCTCGGCCACGCCCCTGGTCAGCGTCAGTTCGTACCCCTCCTCGGTCCCGTCGCGATCCACGCTGGTCAGCAGGATCTCCCCGGCCCCAAGGCGCTCGGCCTCCTGCGCCCACGCGATCGCGTCGAGCCCCGTCGGCCGGCGGCCGCCATGCGTCATCACCTCGTACCAGACCCGCTCCCCGTCCTCCCGCCGCCTGGCGTCGATCGCCACCACCACGCACTGGCTGCCGAAGCGGTCAGCGGCCTCGGCGATCAGGGCCGGCCTGGCAACGGCGGCGGTGTTCACCGCCACCTTGTCGGAGCCGGCCAGCAGCAGGTCGCGCATGTCCTCCACCGAGCGGACGCCCCCACCCACGGTGAGCGGGATGAACACCTGCTCGGCGCTGCGCGCCACCACGTCCAGCAACGCGCCGCGGCCTTCGACCGACGCCGTGATGTCCAGGTAGACGAGTTCGTCGGCGCCGTCGCGGTCGTACCGGGCGGCCAGCGCCACCGGGTCGCCGGCGTCGCGGAGATCGACGAACTCGCGGCCCTTGACGACCCGGCCGTCCCGGACGTCCAGACACGGCACGACGCGCTTTGCCAGCATCAGCCTGCTCCTTCCACCGCTCGCCGCGCGTCGGCCAGGGTCAACCTCCCGTCGTACAGCGCGCGGCCGACGATCGCCCCTTCGGCGCCGGCTGTGGCGACGGCCCTGAGATCATCGGCGGAGCAGATGCCCCCGGAGGCGATGACAGGCACCGGCACGGCCAGGATGAGCGCCCGCAGCCCCTCCACATCCGGTCCTTCGAGCATCCCGTCGCGCGTGATGTCGGTGTAGATGAGCCTCGGCGCGCCGCCCTGCACCAGGCGCCGGGCCGCCTCCAGCGCGGGGATCGCCGAGGTCTCCTGCCACCCGGCGACCGCGGCCAGGCCCTCCCGGACATCCAGGGCCACGGCGATCCGCTCGCCGAAGCGCCCAACGGCCACCGACAGCAGGTCTCCGGCAAGCGCGGCGGTGCCCAGCACGGCCCGGGCCGCGCCCGCCTCGAAGACCGCCTCCAGGTCGTCGAGGGTCCGAAGGCCTCCGCCCACCTGCACCGGGACCGCCACCTCCCGGCAGATGCCCGCGACCACGTCCAGATGCCGCGGCGCGCCGCCCAGGGCGCCGTCCAGGTCCACCACGTGCAGCCAGGCGGCGCCCTGCTGAGCCCACCCGCGCGCGACCGCCACCGGATCATCCGCGAAGACGGTCTCGCGCGCAGGGTCGCCCTGCCGCAGTCGCACGGCCCGGCCGGCCCGGAGGTCGATGGCGGGGTACACCGTCATGCCGACGCGCGCTCGGCAGTGACGCGGGCCAGCAGGTTGCGCAGCAGCGTGGCGCCCGTGCGGCTGCTCTTCTCGGGGTGAAACTGCAGCCCCCAGACGGTGCCGGCGCGAACGATGACTGGAAACCGGACGCCGTGCGTGGTCTCGGCGACGACCGTGCGGGGATCGTCGGGCGCCACCACGTAGGAGTGCACGAAGTAGACGAAGATCGGTTCGGCCAGGCCGTCGAACAGTGGATCCGGGCTGCGCGCTTCGAGCGTGTTCCATCCCATGTGGGGAACCTTCACGCCGGCAGGCAGGCGGATGACCTTGCCTGCCAGCAGACCGAAGCCCTGCGTCTGCCCCCCCTCGCCGCTTTCGTCGAAGAGCAACTGCATGCCCAGGCAGAGGCCGATCAGCGGGGTTCCAGCCCGCGCGGCCTCGCCGATGGGCTCGACCAGCCCGGCCGCGCGCAGCCTCCGCATGGCCGACGCGAACGCGCCGACGCCGGGCACCATGATGATGTCGGCGCCGCGCAGGCCGTCCGGGCCGCTCACCAGCGCCGCATTCGCCCCGGCGCGAGCCAGCGCACGCGCGACGCTGCGCAGGTTGCCGGCGCCGTAGTCGATGAGCGCGATCCGCACCGGTCACCCTCCTACAGGACGCCCTTGGTCGAGGGCACGCCGCGGCCGACGACACTCGCGGCGCGGCCCAGCGCCACGCCGAGCGCCTTGAAGACGGCCTCCGCGATGTGATGGCTGTTGCGGCCGCGGATCAGGTCGACGTGCAATGTGACGGCCGCGTGCATCACGAACGCGCGGACCGCTTCTTCGACGAGTTCCACCGGAAACTGCCCGATGCGGTCGCTGGGAAAGGTGAGGTCGGCGTGGAGGTATGGCCGCCCCGAGACGTCGAGCGCCACCCGCACCAGCGCGTCGTCCATGGGCAGGTGCAGGGACGCGAAGCGGGCGATGCCCGCGCCCTCCCCGAGGGCCTGGCGGAACGTCTGCCCCAGCACGATGCACGCATCCTCCACCGTGTGATGGACGTCGACCGCCAGGTCGCCGCTGGCGCGCATGGTCAGGTCGAAGCCGCTGTGCCTGACCAGGGCCGCCAGCAGATGATCGAAGAACGGAACCCCGGTGTCGACATCGACCTGGCCGGAGCCGTCCAGGACCAGCCGGACGCTGACGCTGGTCTCGGCGGTCGTGCGCTGCACCTCAGCGCGGCGCGTCATCAGCGTCCCTCCGCCACCACCGACCCGATCGCCGCCAGGAACCGGCCGTTGTCGGCAACAGACCCGATGGAGACCCGCAGGCACGCCTCCAGACCGGCCACCCGGGAGACGTCACGCACGAGTACACCCCGATCCGCCAGCCCCTGCCAGACCTCGGCCGGCGGACGCCCCGGGCTGAACAGGAGGAAATTGGTCTCGCTGGGATAGACTCGCATGCCCAGGGCCTCCAGCGCCCGCGCGACCCGCCCGCGTTCGCTGACGATCGCCTGCACCCGCGCGCCTGCCATCTCCCGCCGCGCGACCAGCACCGGGATCGCGATCTGCGCGAAGACGTTGAGGCTGTAGGGCGGGATAACCTTGTGCAGTTCGGCCACGAGTGCGGCCTGCGCCGTGATCCAGCCGACCCGCAGCCCGGCGCCGCCCATCGCCTTGCTGAACGTCCGCACCACGAGCACGTGCGAGAACCGGGATACCAGGTCCAGATGGGACGCGCTGGCGAACTCCCAGTACGCCTCGTCGAGCACCACGGCGCCAGGCGATCCTTCCACCACCGCCCTGATCGCCTCGGAGGGAAAGGCGTTGCCGGTCGGATTGTTGGGTGAGGCCAGATAGATCAGTTCGGCGCGCTGCGCGTGGGCCGCGCGGAGCAGGACATCGGGGTTGAGGCCAAACCCGTCCCCCAGCGGGGAGTCCACGACGCGGGCGCCGGATGCGATCGCCAGCGTCCTCGCCATCGAGTAGGTCGGCGCCGACATGACGACGGTTCCGCGGGCGGCGAAGGCCGAGCAGGCGGCCCACAGCGCCTCGTTGGAGCCGGCGGTGGCCGCGATCATTGACGACGGGGTCTGCTGCATCTGGCCGACCGCCTCGCAGACCGCGTCCGCCCGCGCCGATGGATACCGGTGCCACGGCGCGGCCAGCACGCGCTCGACGATCGCACGCTTGACTTCCTCCGGCCAGTCGTCGGGCGCCTCGTTCTGGTGCAGGCGCACAGCCCCCTGGGGCTGGGCGAGTCGGTAGGCCCGCATCGCCCTGATCTCCGGACGCACCAGCGCCGCGGCGTCCGCGGTGCGGGTCCCGCCGGCCGTCTTCATCGCGCGTCCCCCTCGCGTTCGGTGATCGCCTGCACATGCGCCGGAAAGCCCTCGTACCGGCCCAGCGCCGTGACCACGGGGGCCACCACCCGGAGGCCGTCCGGGGTCAGCGAGGCGATCGACGTCGTCTTCAAGTATGACAGCACGGTGATCCCGGACGCCGCCACCGCCGCGCCGCCCGTGGGCAGCGCGGCCGGCACCCCGATGGCGTAGTTGGCCGCCGCAAAGGGCGTGGACTGCCCGATCAGGATCTCTCCCGCGTGATGGATCCGCGACGCGACCTCCAGCGGATCACGCACCGCGATCTGCAGGTGCTCCGGCGCGTATGCGTTGATCCACTCGATGGCCTGGTCAAGCCCGTCGGCGACGAATACGCCTCCGAGGTCTGTCAGGGCCGCCAGGGCAAACGCGCGCCGAGGCTCCGGGAGGCGCTCCAGGTACCGCGGCAGCAGGGCCACCGTCTGCTCCGCGACGCCGGCGGCGGTCGCCACCAGCATCACCGCCGAGTCCGCGCCGTGCTCGGCCTCGTTCAGCAGGTCGACCGCGAGGCGCGCCGGGTCAGCCGTCTCGTCGGCCAGCACAATCGACTCGCTCGGGCCGAGCAGCACCAGCGGCCGCGCGCCGTAGGCGGCGGCCGCCTGCTGCACGGCCGCGATGACCGGATTGCCCGGCCCGACCACCACGTCGGTCCTGGGGATCGTCGCCGTCCCGACCGCCAGCGCGGCCACCCCCGCCGCTCCGTTGCAGCGGTAGATCTGTCGGACGCCCAGCAGGTCTGCGGCCACCAGCACCGCGGGGTCGACGCTCCCGTCAGCCCGGGGCGGGACGACCACGATGATGGCATCCACGCCCGCGACCACCGCAGGGGTCACCTGGGACACCACCATGGAGGGAAACGACCCCTTCCCCGACGGCACGTAGATGCCGGCCGAGCGGCAGGGACGGTACTGGATCCCCACCGTCAGGCCGGGCTCGAGTTCCTGCATGACGGCTGCCGGGGGCCGCAGCCACTCGTTGTAGCGCCGGCAGCGGGCGATGGCCGCCGCCAGCGCCTGGCGGACCTCCGCGTCGATCGCCCGGTGGGCCGCGCGGAACTCGTCAGGGCGCACGGCAAACTGCTCTGGGGACAGATGCACGCCGTCCCAACGCGCGGTGTACGCCGCCACCGCGGTGTCGCCGTCCCGGGCCACCTCGTCCAGGACACGCAGCGCATAGCGGCGCGTCTCCTCACTGAAGATGACGCCCGAGGACCGCTGCAGCCGCCGGCGGCGTTCCTCCGCAGGCAGCTCGGCCAAGCGACGCACCACGGGGAGCGTCTCAGGCATGGACGCCGGGCTCCACCGCCGCCAGATGCGCTTCCAGCCGCGCGACGAACTCGGCCACCCGCGGCGACCGCGTGAGACTGCCGTGGTTCACCACGAGGCGCGCGGTGGACCGGGCGATCTCGGCGACTTCGCGCAGGCGGTTCTCTCGCAGCGTGCGGCCGGTCATCACCAGATCGACAATGCCATCGGCGAGGCCCACCTGCGGGGCCAGCTCCACCGACCCGTACAACACGACGATTTCTACCGGCCGGCCGATCTCGTCGAAGTACCGGGCCGTCAGCCGCGGGTACTTGGTGGCGATGCGCAGCATCCTACCGGGCTGCCACAACTCCTCCACGCGGCCTTCGGGCAGCGCCACCACCGCCCGGCAGGCGCCGAAGCGCAAATCGAGCAACTCGTACACGTCGCGCCCCTGCTCGAGGATCATGTCGCGCCCGATGATCCCCACGTCCGCCGCGCCCTGTTCCACGTACGTCAGCAGGTCTGCGGGCTTGGCCGCCAGCACGCGGACGCCGCCGGGGAACTCTACCAGCAGCCGCCGCCCCTCCCCGGACCGATCCACCGGCAGGCCGACCTGCTGCAGCAGGACCGCGGCCTCCTCCCACAGGCGGCCGGTGGGTAGCGCAATCGTCAGGGTGTCCATGACTCCGCCCTCCGGCTGCGCATTATCGCGATCGCGTCGTCCAGCGTGACCACATCCCCGGTCCCGTCGGCGCGCACCCTGACCTCTTCCCCGTCGACCGTCACCTCGACCGCCGGCTGCTCATCCGTCCCGCCGGTGTCCAGCGGCACGACGACCACGGCGGCGCCGGCGTCCCGCAGGCGTCTGGCCACCTCCAGGGCGCGGCCGTAGTCTGCTGGCGCGTGCCGCACGAGCACCAGGGGCCGGCGATCCGCCGGAATCCTGCCGGCTTCCAGGATGCGCTCCAGACCCAGGGCAAACCCGGTGGCGGGTGCCGGCCGTCCAAAGCGGGCGAGCAACCCATCGTACCGTCCGCCGCCGAGCAGGGGCCGGCCTGTGCGGGCCGCATGAGACTCGAACACGATGCCGCTGTAGTAGTCGAAGTCCCGAATCAGTCCGAGGTCGACCTCCACGCGCACGGGTTGCCCGTGGGCCTCCAGCCCCGCCAGGACGTCGCGCAGCGACGTCAGCGCCGCCCGGCTCTCGTCGGAAGAAGCCAGCGCCTCAGCCCGGCCCAGCGCCCCGGGGCCGCGCAGGGTCGGGACCGCGCGCAAGGCGTCCTGTGCCGCGCCGCGCGGGATAGCCCGATCCAGGTCGGCGAAGGCCCTGTGGTAGAGCATCTCGCGCGCCGCGTCGGCGTCGTCTGGGGCCAGTGTGGCGAGGATGCCCCTCAGGAAGCCCGCGTGGCCGACACTGATCGCCGGCCGTTCCACGCCCGCCGCCAGCAGCGCCTCGGCGGCCAGCGCGATCACCTCCACGTCGGCGGCCAGACTCCCGTCGCCGATCAATTCAACGCCCGCCTGCGTGAACTCGCGCTCGCGCCCCGACCCGCGCTCCTGCCCGCGAAAAACGGGAGCGAGATACGTCAGGCGCAGGGGCTGCTCGCCCGCCGGCATCAGGCGGGTCGCCGCAAACCGCGCCAGCGGCACGGTCAACTCAGGCCGCAGCGCCAGAACCTCGCCGCCGCTGTCCACCAGTTTCAGCAGGCGGTCGGACACTCCCGGCCCCGCCCCGTGCAGGAACGTCTCCAGGTATTCCAGCGTCGGGGTCTGCACCTCGACGTAGCCCCAGCGCGCGAACAGCTCGCGCAGCCGGCCCTCCAGCCGCCGCCGGCGTGCCACCTCATCCGCGCCCTGGTCGCGCATGCCGGCCGGCACATGCCGCCAGCGCGCCGCTCCGCGCCCCCGAATCCTCACGGCGATACTTTACTCCTTTATCACGCTAAAGCATCAGAGAAGTAAAGCATCCGATAGGGTACCATACCGACCGAGTGCCGGTCAAGCGGGTGGCGTCAGCCTCGGGACCGGGGCAGGCGTTGCAGGATCATGCGATACCCGTCGGCGCCGTACTCCAGAAACCGCCGCACCCGGCTGATGGTCGCGCTGCTGGTGCCGGTGCGCCGGGCAATCTCGTCGTAGGTGCGGCCCGCCGCCAGCAGCCGCGCCACCTCCAGCCGCGCCGCCAGCGCCCGGATCTCCCCGACGGTGCACAGGTCTTCGAAGAACCGGTAGCATTCCTCCACCGATCGCAGGGCCAGGATCGCCCGGAACAACTGATCGGCCAGAGGATCGCGCAGGCGCGGATGTACGGGTGCAACTGGGCGTCGCGGCATGAGTCCCCCGCTCACCGTTTTCGGCGGTGCTCAACTAGGTTCGGCCGGGGGCGCGGGTTCCCTGCCCCGGCGCGTTCATGTCACGGAGTCGTCGGAGACCGGCTCGCGCCGCAGCGCGATGGGCCGCCCGCAGTTGGAACAGGTCGGCGAGGGCGACCGGAGCAGCATCTGGCACGTGCCGCACTCGCGGATCAACCGGTGGCCGCACCGCGGGCACTGCATCGGGCTCTCCCGGAGGTCCGCGAACCCCTCGTGGTAGCTGCATCGGGCGTTCGAGCAGACCACGAACGCCTCCAGTTTCCGCGCATGGTTCGGTCCGCCGGGCAGTTCCGTGGACCCCGCCGCCTCAGGCGGGTCCAGGGGCTCTCTCCCCTTGTGGCTATCGCTGGCTCGCACCGCATCCCCTCCGGCCCTGCCGGTCGTCCCAGGACCATTATAAACGAAAGGATTAGCAATTGTAGACATTGAAGTTTCACGGCTGAGTCCCCAAATCTCCATGCCGGAGGAGGATGTCCCATGTCTAAGTTCGTGCGTGTCGTCCTGGCGGTCATCGCCGCCGTGCTCATGATTGGCCTGGCTTCGGTCCCAGCAGCACCGGACCAGGTTCCCTGGCAGAAGGCTGACCCGGAGCTTCCCACGGGGGGCTAAACACAGGCCGACCGTTCAGCGGGGGAGGGCAGCCCCAGCCCGTGCCAGGACTATTCGGGGGCTCACAACAGTATTGCTGTCCTGGCACCGAGGATGGTAAACTATGTTCACCATGGCTCAACCCTCCCCCAGCACGACGAAAGCCAAGCGGCCAGAGTGGCTGATCCAGTTCGGCAGGCGCCTGCGGCTTGCGCGTGGACGCGCCGGGCTTACCCAGCAGTCGCTGGGTGTACCAGACCTGAGCAAGAGTTTTATCAGCCTGCTGGAAAGCGGCCGGTCGTACCCGTCCGTCGAGACGGTGGTCTCACTCGCCCGACGCACACGCGCGTCTGTCGCCTCCCTCCTGCTCGATCCCGCGGAATTGAAGCTGGAAACGGCGATGAACCTGCTCCACCTCGCAGCCCAGCAGGATCCCCTCGCTCACGGCGCGGAAGCCCTCCAGCTCACGGCGGCCGCTGAAGCGCTGCTGCCGGACATGCCGGCGGACCTGCTCGTCCGCGCCGCGCTGATCCGCGCCAGGGTGGCGATGTGGGCGAACCGGCTGGACGAGGGGACCCGCTGGGCCGACGAAGCCGTGGCCGTGGCTACCCGGCACCGGCTCGGCGGCGCTGTGGGCCGGGCGCTGGGCCTGAAGGGCACGGTGGAGGTCTGGCGCGGCATGTTCAGGGACGCCGTGCCTACCCTCGAGAAAGCCGTGGAGGTCATGCGCCGGACGAAGACGGCGCGCACCGAGGAAAACGTCTGGGCGCTGCTGTCGCTGGGGACCGCGCGGTTTCGGGCCGGTGAAATCGATCGGGCGCAGCGGGCCTACCGGCGAGCGCTCGACGTGGCCTCGCGGCTTCGCACGGAGAAGTTGCAGGGCCGTGCCCTGATGGGGCTGGGCATGGTGGAGTGGACGCGGCAGCGTCTGGACCAGGCCGTGGAGTTCCTCGGCAAAGCCTATGACGCCTTCGAACAGGTAGAAGATCTGGCCGAGATGAGCCGTACGCTCACTAACCTCGGGCTCGTGCGGCGTGAGCAGGGCCTCTACGCCGAAGCCTTGGCTGTCCTGGAGCGGACGCTGCGACTGAAGGAGCGCCTGGGAGACGTGCGCGGGCGCAGCGCAACCCTCGACGAGATGGCGCAGGTGCTGCTGGCGATGAACCGGCTGGCTGACGCGGCACGCGCCGCTCGCCGGGCGATCAAAAATGCCCGGTCGGTCGACGACCGCGCGCGCGAGGCGGCGGGTCAGTTCACGCTGGCTCGCGTGCTGCGCGCCCGGGGCCGCCGGCAGGAAGCTATCGACCTGCTGCGCACCGCGGTGGACACCTTCACCCGCCTGGGCATGCAGAGCCATGCCGTGACGGCGTCCGGAGAACTCGGGCTGATGCTCAAGGATGCCCGGGCCGACGCCGAAGCGGCCACGTACCTCAAGCGCGCCCTTCGCGCCCGGGACGTCAGAGAAACCACCCCGGCGCTCCCGACCGAGGGACTCCTCGTCTAACCTCTGCAGTTTCCTCCCACCGATCCCTCTCTCTTTCTCCTTCGCATCTCAAGGTGTATTCTTATGCTCGAGAGTCGCCATGAGTGACAGGCCGTCCAGTACAACCAGAGAGCGCCGCGTCAGCCCGAACTTCATCACCGAAGTCATTGATGAAGACCTCCGGCAGCGCCGCTATCCCAAGATCGTCACCCGCTTCCCGCCCGAGCCCAACGGCTACCTGCATATCGGTCACGCCAGCTCCATTTGCCTCAACTTCGGCCTGGCGCTCGACTACGGCGGGGAGTGCAACCTGCGCTTCGACGACACCAACCCCGAGACCGAGAGCATCGAATACGTCGAGAACATCAAGCGGGACGTGCAGTGGCTTGGCTTCCAGTGGGCCAGGGAACTCTATGCGTCGGACTATTTCGAGAAACTCCACGAGTTCGCGGTGCAGCTCATCAAGGACGGCAAAGCCTACGTCGACAGCCTCTCGGATGAGGAGATCAGCGCGTACCGGGGCACGGTGACTGAGCCCGGCAGGCCGAGCCCCTACCGCGACCGCAGCGTGGAGGAGAACCTGGACCTCTTCACGCGCATGCGAAACGGCGAATTTCCAAACGGTGCCCATGTGCTGCGGGCCAAAATCGACCTGGCCAACCGCAACATGAAGCTGCGCGATCCGGTGCTCTATCGCATCGTCCACGCCTCGCACTATCACACCGGGGACGCCTGGTGCATCTACCCCTTGTACGACTTCGCGCATCCCCTGTCCGACGCTCTCGAAGGTATCTCGCACAGCATCTGCACACTGGAGTTCGAGAATAACCGCGCGATCTACGACTGGCTGCTGGAGAACCTGCGCGGCAAGTGCGGCCTCCCCCACTCGCCCCGTCCCTACCAGTACGAGTTCGCCCGCCGGAACCTGGACTACACCATGATGTCCAAGCGCAAGCTGATCAGGCTGGTCGAGGGAGGGTTCGTCAAAGGGTGGGACGACCCGCGCATGCACACCATTTCGGGGCTGCGACGGCGCGGCGTGACCCCAGAGGCCATTCGTGAGTTCGCCAAGCGCATCGGCGTGGCCAAGGCGGAGAACCGGGTAGACCTCGCCACGCTGGAAGCCGCCATCCGCGATGACCTGAACTACCGCGCGCCCCGCGTGCTGGCCGTACTGAAACCTTTAAAGGTCGGGCTGACCAACTACCCTGAAGGGAAGGTGGAGCACCTGGAGGCCCCCTCCTGGCCCTACGACGTGCCCAGGCAGGGATCGAGGACGGTCCCGTTCTCGCGGGACCTCTACATCGAACGCGATGACTTCATAGAGCAGCCGCCCAAGGGCTTCCACCGCCTCACCCCAGGCGGGCGCGTGCGTCTACGGCACGGCTATGTCATCCGCTGCGACGAGGTGGTGAAGAACTCGGCCGGGGAGATCGTCGAACTGCGCTGTACCTACGACGCTGACACGCTCGGCAAGAACCCGGCAGACGGCCCGCCCAAGGGCACCATCCACTGGGTCTCTCTCCCGCATGCGGTGCCGGCGGAGGTGCGCCTGTACGACCGCCTCTTCAGCGTGCCCGACCCGGAGGCCGGCGCGGGCGGGTTCACCGACTGCCTCAACCCAAAGTCGCTGATCATCGTGGAGGGTCACGTCGAGCCGAGCGTCCTCCAGAATCCCCGGGACACGCGCTACCAGTTCGAGCGGCTGGGGTACTTCTGGCAGGACCCGGCGGACTCGCGGCCGGACCGCCTGATCTTCAACCGCATCGTGACCCTGCGTGATTCCTGGACGAAGGCCACGGAGAAGCCGACAGCGGTAGCCAGGACGCCGGCCCAGGCCGGACCCAGCGCCGAGTCCACGCCCACGGTCGCGCCGCCGCGCACCGTCGAGACGAAGCCGGTGGGCGCGCAGCCCGGGGCCCAGGCCGACCTCACCCTCAAACAGCAGGCCACGTACACGCGGCTCAGGGCGCTGAGCATTGGTGAGGCTGACGCCATGGTGCTGGCGCGCGAGCCCAGGCTGGAGGCCTACTTCGAGGAAGCCGCCCGGGGCGGGAACGCGGCTGCGATTGCCCGGTGGGTGGTCAATGAACTGGGCCCGGCCATCCGCACGGGTCCTGCCAAGGTAGCCCCCGCCCGGCTCGCAGCGCTGGTGGGGCTCCTGCAGGACGGCGCCATCAACAGCCGGATCGCCAAGGACGTCCTGACCGAAGCCCTGGAGACCGGTGCCCACCCCGTGGAGATCGTTGAGCGGAAGGGCCTGCGCCAGGTCAGCGACGCGGGCGCCATCGAGCCCATCGTGGAGCGGCTCATCGCCGAGAACCCGGACAAAGTCAGGGCCTATCGGAGCGGCAAGACCGCGGTCGCGGCGTTCTTCGTGGGGCAGGTGATGCGCGACACGCAGGGCCGCGCGAACCCGCAGGTTGTGCAGAACCTGGTCACACGCAAGCTGGCCGGTTCCTAGCGCAGGATTGCGGCGGGAACTCCAGCCACTGATTGCGATTCGGTCTGCTACGAGGATTGGCTGCCGCTCGT
>JACQHU010000159.1 GCA_016198805.1 Armatimonadota bacterium | reverse complement strand
GCCTACGAGATGGCGCTGGCGCTGGCCGAGTCCCCGCCGCGCCGCGATGGGTTCGTCTCGCGGGTCCTGCGGCTGATCCGTGGGGGGCGGGAAATACCGTAACAGTCAGGAGGGAAAATGCGGGTGCACCGCGTAACTAAGTAGTAGCCGAATAGCGCGAACCTCCGAACGGGCAAACCCGGAGCAATCCGGGGACGCAAAGCTACGGGGCCACGTTGAGCGTGGCCAGCCGGGCTGCCGAAGAGGAAGCACCGGGCGAGGACGAGTGCTTCCCTTCGTCCTCGTTTGCTTTCCGGGCGAGCCCCTCGGATCGTGTCGTTCGGACCCGGGGTCACGTCCGGCACGGTGCACGTGGGCCGGAGCCTGCGCCGCAACAGACGCGACTCATCCTCAGGAGGGATGGCGATGAGCAAGCAGGACTTCGGCAACGATCCGCTGGACGAACTCCGTGCCATGGCGGCCGCCGCGGAGGCGCTGGCCGCCGAGCCCAAGGCCTTTCACGAGGCCTTCGAGGCGTTTCGGGCCCGGGACGCTGCGCGCTTCCAGGACATCCTCGACCGTCTTCACCTCGGCCGCGAGTGCGAGCGTATCTGCTTCCTCTTCTGCCAGAAGCACTGCGTGGGGCTCTGTGTCCGGCTGTGCCCCGATCGGCCCCGGCCCGTGGACACCGCCGAGGTCCTGGAGTTTGTCCACGCGTTTGCGCGGGTCGCCGCAGACCCGGAGGCGCTCGCCCACCTTGCCGCGCTCGCGGAGCGCGAGGACGTCGAAGCCTGGCAGGTCGAACTGAAGCGGCTCAAGCTCGACCGTTTCTGCCACCAGGTCTGCCACTTTCTGTGCCGTGAGCGGTGCCGCCGGGTCTGCCGCGACCTCTGCGCGCGGCCATTGATCACCAGGGTGAGCGCCATCCCCGTGGCGCAGATTGGCCCGCTGGGTCTGGGCAACGGTCCCAGCATTCCCCCTTTCCAGGTGCCGGCCCCGAACCCGGCCGCCGGGGTCGGTGATCATCCCGTCGGAGGCTCGTCCTGGTTGATGGGGATCTTCAACATGCCCACGGCCACGCAGTACAAGGTGGAAGTGGCCGCGGCCCCGGCCGGGCCCTATGCGCCTATCGCGGTGCCTGTGGAGGGCTACATCAGCGCCTTCCCCTATATCCCGGTGACCCGCTATCCGTCAGGCGGACCCGACCCCGGATGGTACAATGTCTCCGAGATCCCGCTGTCCGACGGCGGGCCCAGCCCCCTGGGGAGAAGACCCTGCTGTACTGGCCCACGCCGGCCGACGGCACCTACTACCTGCGCCTGCGTGTGCGCGACGGTGCCACGGAACGCGTGAGTGCCCCGCAGGTCGTGCAGACCGACAACACGGCGCCCCCGACGCCGGTCATCAGTCTCGAACTGAAGACACCCACCGGGCAACTGAAGAAACTCAAGTGCGGTCAGGTGAAGAAAGGCGACGGTCTGATCCGGATCACGGTGCAGGCCTTCGACCCGAACTTCAGCCGGCTCTCGGTGGCCGCGCAGGGGAATTCCAGCCTCTCCGTCCCGATCGTCGCCGTCCCCGAAGGCTCCGTGGGGCCGGCGGTGCCACTCTCCAAAACGTACAACGGCGATCTGACCGACACGGGCTACCCGGTGCCCACCTCGTTCCTGTGGGACCCGTGGAGTGATCCCAACATCGTTCCCTGCTGCTACGTCGTGCGCATCGACATCTGGGACCGCACGGTGATCAACAACAGCTGGGGCGGTGGCTGGCACAACGCCGGCTGGGAGGCGATCGAGATCGGCTTCTGACGCGGCGCCTGGCATTCCTGGCATTTCCTGGCATTCGGGCAAATTGACGCCCCTGCGGCGGCGTGATAGAATCCGTCCGGTTTGGCGGAGGTGGCCTGTGTACGCGGTGATTGAGGCGGGCGGCAAGCAGATGACCGTCCGCGAGGGCGATGTGGTGAAGCTTGAGCGGCTCGAGGCCGCGCCGGGCGATGTGGTCACGCTGGACCGGGTGCTGCTGGTCGGCGGCGAGACCGTGAAAGTGGGGACGCCCACGGTCGCCGGAGCGTCGGTCCAGGCGCGCGTGATGCGGCAGGGGCGGGGCCGCAAGATCACGGTCATGAAGTAC
Source organism: Armatimonadota bacterium (assembly GCA_016198805.1). Classification (GTDB taxonomy): domain Bacteria; phylum Sysuimicrobiota; class Sysuimicrobiia; order Sysuimicrobiales; family Humicultoraceae; genus JACQHU01. Next base: position 10,785 of record JACQHU010000159.1, on the reverse strand, counting down.
AAGGCCAAGGCGCACTACCGGCGGAAGACCGGTCACCGGCAGGCGTTTACTGAGGTCCGTATCGAGCGCATCGTGGGGTAGGTCCGTGCAGGAGCGCTGAGGGCGCCCCGCGGGGAGGGAGCATCTCATGGCATCCAAGAAAGGCGTGGGCAGCAGCCGGAACGGCCGCGACTCGAAGAGCAAGCGGCTGGGCGTGAAGGCGTTTGCCGGGCAGATGGTCCGGGCCGGCAGCGTGCTCATCCGCCAGCGGGGCACGAAGGTGGCGCCCGGAGCGAACGTCGGCCGTGGCCGGGACCATACTCTGTTCGCGCTGGTCGGCGGCGTGGTGGCGTTTGAGCGCCGCGGTCGGGACGGCCGGCAGGTGAGCGTCTATCCGGGGCAGGCGTAGGGTCGCCGGCGCCGGCGGAGGCGGCCCGGGTCATGCGACCCGGGCCATTCACTTCCTGGGCCCGCACCTCCCAAGCGGGGCCATCCACTTCGCAGGCGGCGCGCGCGTCCGCTGATGCTCATCGACCAGGCGAAAGTACTCGTCAAAGGCGGCGACGGCGGGCGGGGGTGCGTCTCCTTCCGCCGGGAGAAGTTCGTGCCCAAAGGCGGGCCCGACGGGGGCGACGGAGGTGACGGCGGCGATGTGGTCTTCGTCGCCGACGCCGGGCTGGCCACGCTGATCGACTTCAAGTACCGACAGCATCTGCGCGCCGGGCGCGGCGCGCACGGCGAAGGCAGCAAGCGGTCCGGGCGCGGCGGCGCCGATCTGGTGGTGCCGGTCCCGGTCGGCACGATGGTCCGCGACGCGGCCACCGCCGCGATCATCGCGGATCTGGAGGAAGCGGGGCATCGGGTGGTGATCGCCAGAGGCGGCCGCGGCGGCAGGGGAAATGCGCATTTCGCGACCCCGACCCATCGGGCGCCGCGCCGCGCCGATCCCGGGGAACCGGGGGAGGAGCGCCGGGTCGAACTGGAACTCAGACTGCTGGCAGACGTTGGCCTGGTCGGCCTGCCCAATGCGGGCAAGTCCACGCTGCTGCGCCGGATCTCGTCCGCCAGGCCCGAGGTCGGCGCGTATCCCTTCACGACCAAGGAGCCGGTGCTCGGCATGGTGGACCTGCCGGACGGCCGCCGGTTCGCGGCCGCCGACATCCCCGGCCTCATCGAAGGCGCCCACCGCGGGGCCGGACTGGGTCACGCGTTCCTCCGGCACATCCGCCGGACCCGGGTACTGATCCACCTGATCGATGCAGCCGCCGCGGTGGAGCCGCTGGAGAGCTACGAGACCGTGCGGCGTGAACTGGGCCTCTACGATCCCGCACTGCTCGACCGGCCGGAGATCATCGCCCTCACCAAGATCGATCTCCCGGAGGCGCGGGCGCGGCTCGATGGCGCCGTGGCGGCGTTTTCGGCGAAGGGATGCCGCGCGGTTGGCATCTCCGGGGCCACGGGCGAAGGGGTTCCGGCACTGCTGGCCGCCGCGATCGAGGCGCTGGAGGCCGCCAGAGGTCGGGAGGAGACCCCTGCGGCCGCCAAGAAGTGAGGCGGCGCGCGCCACTGCGCGTGCGGCAATCAGGCACCGCGTCCGGAGGGTGTGAGCGAGCGCGTGATGAAGCTGGGCGTCATGGGCGGGACCTTCGACCCGATTCACCACGGGCATCTGGTCACCGCCGAAGAGGCACGGGTGCAGTTTGGTCTGGAACGCGTGCTCTTCCTCCCCAACCGCCATCCTCCGCATAAAGATCCCGCCGACGTCACCGATCCCGAAGACCGGTACCTGATGACCTTCCTGGCCACGGTCTCGAATCCGCACTTCAGCGTTTCGCGGATCGAGATCGACCGGCCCGGCGCGTCGTATACGATTGAAACCATCCGCGCGCTGGCCGCCCGGCACCCCGACGCCGAGCTGCACTACATCACCGGCGCCGATGCGATCCTGCAGATCATGCGCGGGGAGTGGGAACAGTCCCCTGAGTTATTGGGGATGTGCCAGTTCATCGCCGCCACGCGGCCCGGGTTCACGCTGGATCTGCAGACCCTGCGCGGGAGCAACTGTACCGGCCGGACGCTGGACAACGTGCACGTCATGGAGATTCCGGCGCTGGCGATCTCCTCCACCGACATCCGGTCGCGCGTCCGCACGGGGCGGCCCATCAAGTACCTGGTGCCTGAGGCCGTCGAGGCTTACATTGCCAAACGCAATCTGTACGGATGGCTGACGCCGTCGGGGAGCGCGGCGCGTGGCTAAGCGCGCCGCCGGCCGGCGCGGCGCCCCCGCGTCGCTGGTCCGCGCGTTGCTGGCTGCCGAGGCCGCCGAAGGGAAACGCGCCGAGGCGGTGGTCGTCCTCGACCTGCGCGAGCAGACGCTGGTCACCGATTACTTCGTCATCTGCACCGGGGGCAGCCGGGTGCAGATCCGCGCCATCGTCGAAGGCATCATCGAGGCGCTGACGGATCACCACCTGACGCCCGTGCGCGAAGAGGACGAGGCGACGCAGTGGGTGCTGCTCGACTACGGCGATGTGGTGGTGCACGTGTTCGACGCCGAGGCCAGGGCGTTCTACCGGCTGGAGAGACTGTGGGCCGACGCCCCGGTGGTGGAGCGGTAACCGGCGCCGGTCCGGGACCGCCGACCACCCGGCCGGCACGGCCGGCGTCCGGGTGACCTGAGATGCACGTCGCCGTGCGACCCGCGACCGCGGAGGACGGTACCACACTGGTCCGCGTGTTCGACGCAGCCTACGGCGGAGGGTACTCGGCCACCTTCGATCACGACGGCCCGCTGGCGCCCCGGGACGTCTGGTTCGCCCACGCCGAGAAGGACGTCGGCGTCATTGAGGTGGACCGCCGGCCCGCCGGTCTGCTCGTGGTTGGGCGCGGCCGCGGCCAGTGGCTGGTTGAGGACGCCCTGGTGCCGGCGTTCGGCGAACTGCCGGCGCGCGCCCAGGAAGCGCTGGTGACGCGGATGGCTGCGCACCTCGTGGGAGTCTTTCAGCGAGGACGGCAGGACGCGCTGCTGCTGCGCGCCGCCGAGACCAATGTGTTCGGGCTGGCGCTGGCCCACGCGATGCACGCCGCCTTCACCAATGGCCTGCTCGTCTTCCGGTACCGCGGGCCGAAGCGGCCGTCCGCCGATCCACCCGAGGGGTATCACCTGCGTAGGGCGGCGCCCGACGACGCGCGGACGGCGGGCCGGCTGGTCCGCGAAGTGATTCCCGAACGCACCCGGGCCGAGGAGATCGCGAGCGTGCTGACCTCCCGCGACGGGCGCGGCTACCTGGCCTGGCGCGAAAGCCTACTGGTAGGGTTCGCGGCGGTGGAACTGCGCGCCGGCCGCGGCGACTGGGTGGTCGGCGTGCGGGAAACGCACCGCGGCCGCGGGGTGGGCCGCGCGCTGGCGGCGGCGGCGATTGGCGCGCTCACTGCGCGCGGGCTGTCACCCTTCGCGGCGGTCTGGGCGCTGGATGCGGTGGCCGGGCCGTTCCTGCGGGCGCTGGGGTTTGCCGTTGAGCGGACGTACCTCTACATGGAACGGCCGCTGTAGCACACGGCCGGTTCTGGTCATTCGCGGCCTGCGGTGGACAGCGCCCGCGCCCTCGGGTATTCTGGGGAACGCTGTGAGCGAGCAGGGAGCTCTCCAGGAAGAAGAGAAGGCCAGGGCCGAGATGCGTGACGCCTCGTCCTGTTTCGTCTGCAGCCCGACGAACCCGATCGGGTTGCATGTCACGTTTGTCAGGAACGGGCAGGTTGTCGTCGGCGAGTTCGTGCCCACGCCCCTCCACGTCGGCTTTGAGGGGGTGGTGCACGGCGGCATCCTGGCCGCGGTCCTCGACGACGCGCTGGCCGCGGTGGGCTACTATCAGGGCCGGCCCACGGTCACGGCGCGCCTGGCGGTCCGCTTCCGTCGGCCCGCCCGGCCCGGCGAACTGCTGCGCGTGGAGGCCAGGGAAACCGGCGGACGCGGCTCGCTGCGGCACGGCCGCGCGGTGCTACTGACGGCCGCCGGAGACGTGGTCGCCGAGGCCGACGCGACTTTGATGAGGTCTGAGGGTGATGGCTGAGAAACTGATCGCCGCCAACCGGAAGGCCCGCCACGAGTATTACATCGAGGAGTCGCTCGAGGCGGGTCTGGTGCTGACCGGGACCGAGGTGAAGTCGCTGCGGTCCGGCCGGGCTTCGCTGGCCGACGCGTTCGCACGCGTGGAGCGCGGCGAGATCTGGCTGCACCACCTTCACATCCCTCCGTATGAGAAAGGCAACATTTTCAACCACGATCCGATGCGCCCGCGGAAACTGCTGCTGCACCGCCGGGAGCTCCAGCGGCTCGCGGGGAAGGTCGAGCAGCGCGGCTACACGCTGGTGCCGCTGCGGCTGTACTTTTCGCGCGGGGTGGCCAAGGTGGAACTGGCGCTGGCGCGCGGCAAGAAGCTCTACGACAAGCGCGCGGCGATCGGCGAGCGGGAGGCCAGGCGCGAGGCCGAGCGGGCGCTGAAGCGGCCGGCCGCCGTCGGGAAGGGGCGGGAGTAATGCCGAACGCGCGGGGGAGGACCCGTCGCACGGCGGCTGCGGCCCGCCGGAAGGCGCCGGCGCGGGGGGGAGCCCGGGCAGGAGCGCGGAAGCCGCGGGCGCGAGCACCTCGGGCGGGTGGGCCGAGAGCCTCCCAAGCCGTTGCACCCGAGTCGTCTGAGGCTACACGGGCGCCGGCCGTCGGCATCATCATGGGCAGCACGTCCGATCGCCCGATCATGGAAGCCGCGGCAGAGGTCCTGATCGACCTCGGCATCCCGCACGAGGTCCGGGTGGTCTCGGCCCACCGCACGCCCGACTGGGCGTTCCAGTACGCGGCGGAGGCCGAGCAGCGCGGGATCAAAGTCATCATCGCCGGAGCCGGTGGGGCGGCCCATCTCCCGGGGGTGACAGCCGCCAAGACGGTGCTGCCGGTCATCGGCGTCCCCGTGCCGAGCGAACATCTGAAAGGACTCGACTCCGTGCTGTCGATGGTCCAGATGCCCGGCGGGGTGCCGGTGGGGACGGTGGCGATCGGCCGGGCCGGCGCAATCAACGCCGCTCTCCTGGCCGCGCGTATCCTCGGCGTGAGCGAACCTGAGATCCGTGAACGGCTGCGGCGGCGCCAGGAGGAGCAGGCGGCCGTGGTCCGCGATGCCGACCGGGCGTGGCAGGAGGCCCGATCCAGGGAGGGCGAGCAGGCGCGATCCAGAGAGGGCGAGCGGGCGTGAGCGGCGGGACAGCTCCACTGCTGCCGGGGGCCACCATCGGCATCGTCGGCGGAGGACAACTGGGCCGCATGCTGGCGCTCGATGCCCGGCGGGTGGGCTATGGCGTGGCCGTGCTCGACCCATCGCCGCTGGCGCCCGGTGCGCAGGTGGCCGACGTGCACGTGACGGCGCCGTTCGATGATCCGGAAGCCATCCGCGCGCTGGCCACCCGCGCCGACGTCGTGACCTTCGCGGTCGAGCGGATCTCGGTGGAGGGCGCGCGGGCGGCCGAGGCGCTGCGTCCCGTGCGGCCATCGAGTGTCACCCTGGCGGCCTGTCAGCACCGGCTGCGAGAGAAGGCCTTCCTCTACGAGCACGGTGTCCCCGCGCCGCCGTGGCGCGAGGCCGGCTCCCCCGCCGCGCTGGAGGCCGCGGTGCGGTTGCTGGGAATGCCGTGTATCGTCAAGATCCCGTTCTTCGGCTACGACGGCCGTGGTCAGGCGCGCGTGTCCTCGCCGAGTGATCTGAACGACGCCGCAGCCCTGGGGTTCGAGCGCGGGCCGCTGGTGGTCGAGCGCCACATTCCGTTTGTGATGGAACTCGCCGTGGTGGCGGCCCGAGGGCTGAACGGCGAGCGCAGGACATACCCGGTGGTCCGCACGGTGCATGACGAGGGCATCCTGGCCGAGGTATCGGCGCCTGCCGCGCTGCCGGATCGCGTCGCCGAACGCGTGCGGAGCCTGGCCGAGTCCATCGCGACCGCGCTGGATCTCGTCGGCGTGCTGGCCGTCGAGATGTTCCTGCTCGAGCGGGGCGAGATCCTGGTGAACGAACTGGCGCCGCGCCCGCACAACTCCGGGCACTACACGATCAACGCGTGCCCGACCTCCCAGTTCCAGCAGCACCTGCGGGCGATCTGCGGCCTGCCGCTTGGGTCGACCGACCTGCTGCGGCCGGCCGCGATGGTGAATCTCCTGGGGACTCTGCGCGGCCCGGCGCGTCTTGCCGGAGTGGAGGAGGCCCTGGCCGATCCCGCTGTCTCGCTGCACCTGTATGGGAAGGCCGAGGCATGGCCGCGGCGCACGCTCGGGTACATCACCGCGCTGGGCGCCACGCCGGAAGATGCGCTGGAGCGCGCGCGCCGCGCGACAGCGTCGCTCCGGTGGGAGCCGGTGAGCGAATCGGTACGACCGTAGGCGCGCCGCGGACGAGTGCTTCGCAGGCATGCCAGGTTCCCACGAGAGCTGATGACTGCGCGACTGATTCCGGTTGATCCCGCATCGCCCGATCCGGGAGCGATCCGCGAAGCGACGCACGTCCTCGCTGCCGGCGGGCTCGTCGCCTTCCCCACGGAGACGGTCTACGGTCTGGGCGCCGATGCCCTGAACGCCCGCGCCGTCGAGCGCATCTTCGAGGCCAAGGGGCGGCCCACGGATAATCCGATCATCGTCCACCTGGCCGACGAGGCGGCCCTGGCGGCGATCGTGACGGACGTGCCCCCGTCCGCCCGCACGCTCATCGCGCGGTGCTGGCCCGGGCCGCTGACACTGGTGCTGCCCGCCTCACCGGTGGTGCCGGTCGTGACCCGCGGAGGGCTGCCGACCGTTGCCGTGCGGATGCCCGCCCACCCGGTCGCGCTGGCGCTCATCCGGGCAGCGGGCTGCCCGGTCGCCGCTCCGAGCGCGAACCGCTCGGGCCGTCCAAGCCCGACGACCGCCCGGCACGTGCAGGCGGACCTGGGCGAGCGGATCGACGTGATCCTGGACGCCGGCCCGACGCCTCTGGGTGTGGAGTCGACGGTGCTCGACCTTACCGGCGCAACACCGACCGTGCTGCGCCCGGGCGGCCTGACCGTCGAGACGCTGCAGGCCATCGTGGGAGAAGTGGCGGTGGCCACACTGCAGATGCAGGCCGCGCTGGCACGGTCGCCCGGTACCCAGTACCGTCACTACGCCCCGCGCGCCAGGGTCGTCCTGGTGAACGCCCTGCCCGAACGCGCAGGCGCCGACCTCGACGCGGCCGTCCGCCGCCTGTGGGATCAGGGACTCCGCGTGGGCGTGATGGTGACGGCCGAGTCGGCGGACCGCGTGCCACCCGGCGCGGTGGTCCGCGTCATGGGGCCCCGCGGCGATCCCCGGGTGATCGCGGCAAACCTGTTCGCGCAACTGCGCGAACTGGACGACGCCGGCCTGGACGCCATCGTCGTCGAGGCAATCCCTGAGGAAGGCCTGGGTCGGGCCGTGATGGACCGGCTGCGACGGGCGGCCGGAGCGGGCTGACGGCCGACGCCGGGTTCAAGAGAAGGCCAGGTCCAGCCCCACCGAGACCGGGCACCACGCAGCACACTTTGCGCCGAGCCAGACCCACGCGTCCTCGGGATGCTCGCCGGGCTGTCCGTGGGCTTTGTCGAGCATCTGCTCCAGGGTCGCCTCCACCGTCTCCTCGGCGCAGCACCTGATCATGCTCCAGAGGAACTGCCTCCTGACGCGGCGCAGCAACTCATCGGGGTCTTCCCTGCACTCCTCCTCAACGCCGGCCGCCCGCGAGCGGAACCGGCTGGCGCGGCGCCGGCCCTGCTTGTCCACCTGGAACGCCCAGGCTGAGAGGTCGGCATAGGCCGTGCGGCCCACCGTGGCGTTCACGCGGAACACGGTGAGGTGACCCGGGACCGCCCGCAGCGTCAGGGGAAGGAGCACGACGGTCACCGCGCGTCCCGGTGGTCTCCCGTCGATCCGATGGGCCCCGCCGACAGCGCTCGCGTCGTGGCGGCGGTAGCCCAGGCTTTCCCAGAGCTGCATGAATGCGCGCCAGGCTGGGTCCTGCGCGTCCAGGTCCCGGAGCCTCGCGCGCACGTGCGCGGGCGCGAAGGGCTCGATCCTGGCCGGCGCCGGACCGGGGCGCAGGTCGGGCGGGCCTGGGCGAACCTCCGCAGCGTTCTGGTGGATGCCGGACGGGTTTGGCAGCCGGACTGGCAACGCGGGCTGGATCCGGATGTGCAGCGGCGCCAACGCCAGGGCAGCGGCCCCGAGCAGTTCCCGTCTACCGATCAGGCGCTCATGCATGACGACGCACCCCCTGGTCACGACACGTCTCGCGGGCTCTTCGGTCCGTCTCCTGGAAAGTTCGGCTTGGAAGGCCGGCCCGGGTGGGTAGTTGGCAGAAGGTGGCGCCAACTCCTGTCGTGGTATAATAACAGTGTTCAGTCGCGATCAGGTCTGGGGGCGAACGGTCTCGACTGGGTGGGAAGCAGTGAGGCTGCGAGCCGAGGTGGTCAGGTCCTCGTTAATCAACTGGCAGGCGCATAAACGCCAACACACAGTACGCTCTCGCCGCTTAAATAGCGACGACGCTTCCCCGGTAGGGCCGGCGGCCCGGGAGAAGCGCCACAAGCCGGCTACCGCAGCGGACCCTGGCCCGGGGTCTGAGGCGGGAATCGCAACGGGCTGGCCGCCCGGGAATCCGGTCCGCGGGAGTCCCGGGGGGCGAGAACGAGAACGCGGGCTACGCTCGTAGAGGCCTCGCCCTCATCCACTCAGGACGCGGGTTCGATTCCCGCCGCCTCCACCAAAAGGATTCCAGTGGGGGCGCGGGTTCCAGCCCGCGCCCCGCTCATGTAGTGCCTCCCTGACTTCAGCTTGGGTGGGCAGACTGCCAGACTTGCTGCAAGAGAGCATTGAACCGCTCGGCTTCCTCCATTTGCGGGTTATGCGCCGAGTCGTTGAACACGACCACACTAGCATTGATGGCTTCCGCCATGATCTCGCACACGATCCTGTGAGCCTGCGCGGTTGTCTCTCGACCCGGGAAGAGATCCGGTCGCCAGGCGCCCCTCGCAAGAACTTTGGGAAATGGTGCCGCCGCCAGCACGTCGAGGGGGATCGGGGCGTCCCCGGGCCACCGTTCTCTTCGCGTGCTCTCGATCGCGGCCCAGTCCTTCAGGGTGAACGCGGCCATCCGGTCGTTGATGTCCCGGGCCGTCATGGCCCCGGCCCGTTCGAAGACTGGCTTCTGGGCCCCGATGATCGTGTCGGCCTCGTGGCCCTTTGCGATCTCGAATGCGGGGGGCTCGATGGCCACGAGCGAGCGAACGGCGTCAGGGCGGAGACCGGCGGCCAGCAGGCTCACGACCGCGCCGTAGGACTGCCCCACAAGATGCGCCCCGCCGACTTCGCTGAGGAGCCGCGCGATATCGTGCATGTCCGTTGGCCAGCCGACGTCCTCGGCCGGTGGGCTATCCCCGAATCCGCGTCTGTCCACAAGGATGACTCGGTACCGGTCGGCCAGTGCGCGCTGGTGTGGGAAGGTGTCGAGTCCCCAGCCGAAGCTGCCGTGCACGAAGACGGCTGGCTCACCATCGCCGAAGACCTCTAAGTGAAGGTCACTCATGTGCATCCTGCAGCGCGTGCGGCGGTAATGGTTTTTCGTTGCAGCAGCAACTTCCTCCCGGACGCCTGACGCCGATCCTCCCGGGGGCTGCGCGCAGATGGTGGGCATCCTGTTCCAGCGCGCGGGTTGGAGTGCGGCGCAGCTCGTCTGGTCGACTGGGGGACCACGACAGGCGCGGTCAGGCAGGACCTGGCGGGGGAACACCGTTCGCAATGGCGGGAGCCCGAGCAGAAAGCCCGTGCAGCGCTGGACGGAATTCGGGGGCTTACACGGCCCGTCGAGTGGGGAAGACCGCCAGTATGATGAGTGTTCCATCGGCTGTCACGTAACTCACGCACCACCGGCGGACAAAGAAGTAGCGGAACCCGGCGTAGGGCTGCCTGTCCCTGACGGGGTAGAGGTCCGGGAAATCGGACAGGAGATCAATGCGATCCAGAATGTCCCTTTGGACTTCCTTGGGGAGCCTTCGGAACGCGGCTGCTGCCGGCTCAGTCCAGAGAATCCTCACCGCGCGCCCCGCCGCCGGGGCCGCCTGACGACGGCGGCGTGCGGGACGAGGCGTCCTGCCCGTCGGGCCGCGATGCCGGCCTCCATGGCCTCGCGCGCGTGGCGCTGGCCCAGGACCGCGTCGAGCGCTCGCTCAAGTTGTTCGCGATCGGCGAAGTGACGAAGGGCCTCGCGGACGACGAAGCTCTTGTTGCCGGCGCGTGGGCCGGCCAGATCCTGAAGGAGGCCGTAAGTCTTGTCATCCAGCACAACCTGCACCTTCCTTGCCATGGAATCCTCCTCTAGCTTGCTCTAGCATGACTATAGCACACTAATCATGATCATGCCTTCCCACCGGGCATCTCGGCGTCGGTTGAGACGGTGCGTGTCAGGTCTCTGAGCGGCTTTCTCTCCTCCTGCGACCAGGCGGGAGGATCTTCCGGATGGTCGGGTTCGGCAAGGGCCTTGCGTGCGATGCGCTGGCAGAGTGAGGGAGCGGTCGTGTCCAGCACGGCCGTCTCGAGGGGGACCTCCGCCACGGTTCGAATCCTTTGCGTCCGGGTCCACCAAAGATTTCCCAATCGGGACGCGGGTTTCCGCCCGCGTCTTCGCGTTCTGGTGGCGGCCTGGTGGCAACGATCTGTGGATACAGTGCCAGGCACAGGTCCACAAGGCTGGTTTCACTGTGCGTTGTCACACCCTTGGGTGC
>JACQHU010000179.1 GCA_016198805.1 Armatimonadota bacterium | reverse complement strand
GAGGAGAGGGAGCGACTATGAACATCCGGCGGGTAGTTGGTGCCGGCCTTGCCGCCTCCGTGATCATGGGCATGATCGAGATGGTCTATGAGGCGGTGGCCGGCGCAGGGTACTGGTCACCGGCGGTCTTCATCGGGGCGACCATGCTCCGAGGCCTGCAGTCCATCCAGGTGCCTGTGCCGTTCCACCTGGCTGGCGTCGTCCTGGGATTGATGGGGCACATGATGAACTCGGTGATCTTCGGTTTCATCTTTGCCCGTGTGGTGGCTCCGCTGGTCAGTCCCCGGGGCGACCTCGTGATCGCTGGCGTCGTCTATGGTGTGATTGTCTTCGCGCTCATGTGGTTCGCCGTGATTCCGATCATCGATCCCGTCATGCTCAAGTTGAATGCCGCCGTGTTTGCCATCGCGCACCTCGTATGGGGCGCGGCGCTGGGCGCGATCGTGTCGGAGCCCGAGGAAGCGCCTCGGGCCATCGTCGCGTTAGAGTCTTCACGGAGATCCCGGTAAGGCGCTAGCTGTCAGGTCGCCGGCTTCATGGCGTGCCGGTGCGCTATGATGGGGCCAGGCCGTGAGCGCGAGGTGACCGTGATGGCGAAAACGGTGGTTGTCTATTCTCAGCCGGGCTGACTGTTCTGCGGCAAGGTGAAGGAGTTCCTTCGCCAGAAGGGCATTACGTACACCGAGAAAGATGTCAGTGTCGACGAGCAGGCGCTGGAGGCATTGATGGCGATGGGCTTTTCGGCCACTCCTGTCACCCTGATCGACGGCGAGGCGGTGGTTGGGTTCAACCGCGCCAGGCTCGAGGAGCTGCTGGGTGCCTGACTGGATGTCGGCCCGCGCAGAGGCGCCGCTGGTCGAACTCCGGGAGATCCTGACCGCGACCCGGACCATCGCAGTCGTGGGGCTATCGGACAACCCGGAGCGCCCCAGTTACGAGGTCGCGTCGTACCTGAAGGACGAGGGCTACCGGATCATCCCGGTGAACCCGAGCATCCCCGAGGCCCTGGGCGAGCGGGCCTATCCCAGCCTGTGTGAGGTCCCGGAGCCGGTAGACGTGGTGCAGATCTTCCGCAGGCCGCATGACGTGCCGCCCATCATCGATGACGCCATCGCCATCGGGGCGAAGGTCGTGTGGATGCAGCTGGGGATCGTCCACGAGGAGGCCGCCGCGCGTGCCAGAGCCGCCGGCCTGAAGGTGGTCATGGACACCTGCATGGCTACCACCCACAACATCCTGCGTGGCCGGGGCGAACTCTAGATCGGGGCCCGTGATGCGCCGTCGACCTCACACCACCTGGTATCCCGGGCCGTGACGGCGCGGTTTGTCACCGAGGACGGCGTGGAGGTGCCCGCGGTGACCGCCGCGCAGATGCGCGAGATCGACCGGGGCGCCATCGAAGAGACAGGCCCGACGCTGCTGCAGATGATGGAGCACGCCGGGCGCAGCCTGGCGCGGGAATCGCTGGACCGCCTGGGCGAGTCCTGGCGTCGCGCACGTATTGTCGTGCTGGCCGGACCGGGCGGCAATGGCGGCGGCGGCATCTGCGCCGCCCGCCATCTGGCGAACCGGGGCGTCGACGTCCGGCTGTGTCTGGCCGCGCCGGACCGCCTCGGCGATGCTGCCATCTTCCAACGGGAAATTTACGCGCAGGCCGGCGGGCAGGAGGTCGCACGGGGTGCGCTCGACGGCGCCCGGCCGACGCTGATCATCGACGCACTGCTGGGGTATAGCCTGCGGGGCGCCCCCCGACCGGACATGGCCGCGCTGATTCGGTGGGCCGCCTCGTCGGGCATACCCGTGCTGGCGCTCGACGTTCCTTCGGGCGTGGACGCGACGACCGGCGAGACGCCAGGAGATGCCGTGACGGCCACCTGGACCCTGACGCTTGCGCTTCCAAAGACCGGCCTGCGGGCCGCGTATACCGGCGACTTGGTGCTGGCCGATCTCGGGATCCCTGCCGCCGCCTTTCGCCGGATCGGGATTCCGTACACATCGCCGTTCGGGACGAGGTTCCGCGTGCCCTTGCGGCTCGAGTAGACGCCACTCGCCGGAGGAATGGGAATGCCGCCCCTGCGATACGGGCCGGAGATCGGCCAGCGCATCCCGCACTTTGAAGCGCTCGACCAGCACGGGCGCCTCCAGTCCTTCGAGACCATCAGGGGCCCCCGCGGAGCCTTCATCGTCTTCGTCCGCACGGCCGACTGGTGACCGTACTGCAAAGCCCAACTCGTGGAGTTGGAGCGATCACTGGAGACGATCACCGGACACGGGCTGGGGCTCTGCTCCATCAGCTATGACTCGGTGGAGATCCTGCGCGATTTCGCCGCACGGCGGGGCATCACGTTCCCGATGCTCGCCGACCCCGATTCGGCCATCATCCGCCGGTTTGGCCTCCTCAACGAGCGCGTGGCGCCGGACAGCCGCGACTACGGGGTTCCCCATCCCGGGATCTTCCTGGTCGATGCCGAGGGAATTGTCCGGGAACGGCTCTTCGAAGAAGACTACTGGCACCGCATGACCGTCCCGGCCGTGTTCTACCGCCTGGGCAGACTGATGGCCGCCGGGCACGCGTCGGTCGATGGCGAGCACCTGCGGATCCGCACCGCGGCCACCGACACCGCTGTGCATCCGGGCAACCGGTTTACGCTGTTCGTGGACCTCCAGCCGCGGCCCGGCGTGCATCTCTACGGCCCGGCGATCGGCGGCGGGTATCAGGGCCTGGAGGTGAGCCTCGAGCCGGCCCCGTATCTGACGGCGCTGCCTCCGCGATACCCGGACGCCGACGCGCTGACCCTTCCGTGGACCGACGAGCGCCTGACCGGCTACACGCGGCCGGTCCGCGTGGAGATGGACGTCCTACTGGGCACGCGGATCGAGATGGCGCCCCTGTACGAAGCGGGGCAGGGGTTGACGCTCTCGGGGACGGTCCGATATCAGGCCTGCGACGACCGAACCTGCTGGCCGCCGCAGGCCACCCCGCTCACCTGGCACTTCGACCTCCGGTGGCCCGACCTGGAGCGGCCGGCGGAGCACATCCAGCACAAGGCGAGGGTCAGGTGAGCGCGTAGACCGTCCCGTCGGCCGGTACCTCCACGGGACCTGCGAAGGTCTTCCGCGCCTCGGCGACCCAGCGACCGGGATCGGCGTCCAGGCCCAGATGCACCAGCAGCAGGCGGCGTGCCGCCGCGAGTGCGGCAACCTTGCCGGCCTGCTCGGGAGTCGAATGGCCGTCGTGTTTCGCCCGCCCGGCGTCGATGAAGGTCGCCTCATGGACGAAGAGCGTCGCTCCGCGCCCGAAGGCTGCCAGCGCTTCGACGGGCCGGGTATCGGAAGAGTACACGATGCGTGCGCCGACCGGGGTGTCCCACCGGATCGCACATGCCGGCGGGCCGTGGTCGACAGGATGCGCGAAGAGGCGTCCTCCTGTCCACTCGTAGAAGGGTGCAGAGCCTCCATCCATCAGCGGCCGCCAGTCGAGAAATCCGGCCCGCCGCTCGGGATCGAAGATATCCACCAGGCGCTGGAGCCTGGGCAGGTCCGGCTCGGTGGCGAAGACCGGCAGCGGCGCGGTTCGGTCCAGCAGCCACAGATTGTGGACCAGGGACGGCAGGCCGTAGATGTGGTCGGCATGTCCATGAGTGAGCACCACGGCAGCGAGGTTCAGCGGATCGATGCCGGCGCGGCGCAGCTTCAGGGCCGCGCTCCCCGGACAGTCGATCAGCACGGCCGATCGATCGGCGCGCAAGGCCAGCGCGGTGTTGTCGCGATCGGCGCTCTCGATGGCGCTGCCGGTGCCCAGGACGATCAACGAGACCTGCATCACATCACCTCCGAGAGTCCCGCCAGGTCCGTCTTCTCGCGCACCGCAGGGCCTCACCGTACGAGCCATGCGTGGTCAGGATCGCTCGACCAGGCCCCCTCCTCTACCCGCTCGCCCGAGATCGCCCAGAGGTAGGCCAGCCGGTAGCCGCCGCCGGCCACGACCGGATGATAGCCGCGGGAAATCACCACCGTATCGCCATCGCGCACGCGGTCGACGCGTTCAAGGGGGGCGGGATCGTCTGGGGCGGTGTAGACCATCTGCAGAGCGAAGCCGCCTGGCGGATCCAGGAAATAATGATAGATCTCTTCCATCGGCACTTCGTCGGACCGGAGGGCATCGTGCTTGTGCGGCGGATACGACGACCAGTGCCCGGGCGGGGTGAGGGTCTCGCCCACCAGCAGCCGGCTGGCCACGCGGCGGTCGACGACAGCGATCACCTGGCGGGCCCAGGTGCCCGTCCCCACATTGCGGGCGACGACGTCGCGCGCCCGGATCAACCTCGGCGGGCGGGCATCAACCGGAGGCGCCGAAAACAAGGCCAGGCAGGCGCCGTCCTGCGGGCTGAACAATCCCAGACGCGATCCCGCGGGTACGAACACCGCGCAGGGCGGCCCGTCGAACACCCACGACCGAGAATCGAGCACACCTTCAAGGGCCCCGCCGGCTCCTGAGACGGTGCACTCACAGGATCCGCCGATCAGGTAGGCAACGGCCTCGCGGTCCCCCGCCTCCCAGGTGAAAGGTGTCCCGCCGGGCTCAAGCCTGATCAGCGCGAATTCCAGATAGGCCAGCGGGCTTCCGGCCGGCGAGGCCACCAGGCGGTAGCCGGTCAGCGGGCCGGCAGCGGGGATATGCTGGCCTTCGACGCGAGCGGTCATCCTGCGCCCGCCTCCCCTCGATCATCTGGGGTGCCTCGCGAATCAGCGGTCCGGGCCAGGGAGTCCGCTTCTCGCAGGTATGTGCGTCCCCCTGCCGGGAGGGATGCCAGAGCTGCCGCCCCGCTCGCTTGACATTACAGTTGTGTGGAAGGTTTAGCATGTAAGTGAGTGCCGCTGCGACAGGGAGAGCCATGGCGAAGGTCCAGGTGAAGGTCGGAGGGATGGCGTGCTCCTTCTGCGCACAGACGCTGCGCCGGGCCGTCGGCCGGCTGGACGGGGTGCAGAAGGTCAGCATCAGTCTGGCCCACGAGGAAGCGCTGGTGGAGTTCGACGCGGGCCGGGTTGGGGAGCGGCAGATCGAGGACGCCATTCGCAGCGTCGGCTACACGGTTCGCGATCCGAAGAAAGTTCGCACGTTCGAAGAGGAGGAGGCGGAACTGCGGCGCGAGCGCGACCGGCTGATCGTGGCAGCGTCGTTCACCTGGATGGCTATCGTGCAAATGGGCCTGATGTGGCTGGGCCGGCCCATGGCGGCAACGCGCTGGCTGATGCCCGTGCTGGCCCTGGCCACCGTGTTCGGTCCGGGCCTGTACATCATGAAGATGGCGGTTCCCTCGCTGCGCCGGGGCATCCTGAACCAGCACGTCCTGCTGGAGTTCGGGGCGTTTGCCGGCCTAATCGGCGGCTCCCTGGGGATCTTCCGACCGGACTTCCCGATGGCGGACTTCTTCGCCGTCGCGGTATTCATCACAACGTACCATATCCTGTCCGGCTACGCGTCGCTGCTGATGCGCACGAGGGCGTCTCAGGCCGTGCGTCGTCTCCTGGCGCTGCAGCCGCCCACCGCGCGGGTCATCCGGGACGGGACAGAAGAGGTGCGGCCCATCGAGGAGGTCATTCCCGGCGACCATGTGCGGATCCGTCCGGGCGAGTCGGTTCCCGTGGACGGCGTCGTGGTGGAGGGTGCCTCTGCGGTGGACGAGAGCCTGGTAACCGGCGAGCCGATTCCCAAAGAGAAGGTGCCCGGCGACGAGGTGGTCGGCGGCTCAATCAACCAGTCAGGGTCACTCATTGTCAGGGTGACGAAGGTCGGCGAGGAGAGCTTT
>JACQHU010000158.1 GCA_016198805.1 Armatimonadota bacterium | reverse complement strand
GCCGCACGGCCGCCGGGTTTCCAGCCGGCGAACCGCCTACCAGAGGTGCGCGAACTTGCGGGCGAACCGCTGCTCGAGTTGCTCCCGGTTGAGATGATAGACGGGGCACTCCCGCAGCATGCAGACGTGCAGGGCGGTGTTGCAGTAAGCGTCTGGAACCTCCCAGCACTTCCGGCTGACGTAGTAGGCCGAACACACCCCTTTACGGGAGGCGACGTTGGCCTCGGCGATGGGGCCGACCTGGGCTGGCGGCGGGGCGGGAGCCGCCGCCAGCGGACCCTCGCGGACGAGCCTCAGGATCGGGCGGCTCGGCGCGGGCCCGGCCGGGACCGCCTCGGCAGGCCCTGGAGCCTCTACCACCGGCGGGGCCGGGGGCGTCGGGTCGGTCAGCGCCTCCATCTCGCGCGACGCCGTCTCGATCAGGTGCCTAACGCCGCGCCGGAGCTCCTCGCGCCCGCTTGGCATGGGCGATCACCTCTTGGGCCAGACTCATGTGCTCCCTGGCGCCCCGCGTCTCGGGGTCCTTCCTGAACAGCGGCACGCCGGCCATCGACGACTCGACCAGCTTGATGTTGAAGTGGATGGTCGTCTGGTAGACCTTGTTGGGGAAGAACTCGTGAATCCCGTTCACGATCTCCTTGCTGATGGCGGTCCGTGAGTCGTACATCGTCGGCAGGACGCCCAGGATCTCCACCTGGTGGCCGACCTCATCGCGGACCATCTTCAAGGTCCGCAGGAGCTGCCGCATCCCCAGCAGCGCGTAGTAGTGGGTCTGGATCGGGATGATGATCCCGTCGCAGGCCACCAGGGCGTTCAGGGTCAGCAGGCCCAATGAGGGCGGAGTGTCTATCAGGATAAACGCGTACTGCCCGCGCAGCGGCTGCAGGCGCTTGCGCAGGGCGGTCTCCCTCCCGATCCGCGCCGCGAGCTCCAGTTCGGCCGCGGCCAGGTCGATGGACGACGGGGCAATGTCCAGATGCTTCACGGTGGTCCGGCGCACGATGGCGGACAGCGGCAGGCCGTCCTCGTGGTCGGGGTCCACGATGACGTGGTAGATGCTTCGCTCGAGCGTCGCCGGGTCGACGCCGACGCTGACCGTCGCATTCGCCTGGGGATCCAGATCGACCAGGAGGGTCGGGTAGCCGGCGGCGGCGAGGGAGGCACTGAGGTTGACGGCCGTGGTCGTCTTACCGCAGCCGCCTTTCTGGTTGACGAGTCCGATGACCAGCGCCTCGGGGCTCAACAGACTTCTTCCACCTCGATCCGGCCGGACGCCGGTGTCGTCGTTCCCCAGGCTGTTCGACCCACCGCAAACAATATCCTTTTCGGGACCCGAGCGCCCCACGGGGGACGAGCCCTGGCTGGCAGGGGAATACCTGGGACAGGGACAATGAGAATGGTGCGCCAGTGAGGGGGATAAGTCGGGCGCAGGGGGTGGGCATGATGCGAGTCACGGTCAGTGTTATCAAGGCGGACATCGGAAGCGTTGGAGGCCATACCCTGCCCAGCCGCGAGGTCCTCAACCTGGTCCGGGAGCGGGTTACCGAAGCCACCGGCCGTCTGCTCATCGACAGCCACGTCTGCCATACCGGCGACGATATCTGCCTGATCATGACGCACACCCATGGGTGTCCGTATCCTGCCGTGCACGAGATCGCCTGGGAGGCGTTTCGTGCGGGCACGGAGATCGCCAAGCAGCAGGGCCTCTACGGCGCCGGACAGGACCTGCTCAAAGACGCGTTCTCGGGCAACGTCCGCGGGCTGGGTCCGGCCTCGGCTGAGATCGAGTTCGAGGAGCGACCCAACGAGGCCCTCATGGTTATGGCAGCGGACAAGACGGAACCGGGGGCCTACAACCTCCCGTTGTACCTGGCCTTCGCTGACCCCATGTTCTCGCCGGGCCTGCTGTTATCCGAAGCGCTGCATGACGGGTTTCGCTTCCGGATCATGGATGTCGACTACACCGAGGGCGACCGGACCATCACGCTGGATGCCCCGGAGCGCCTCTACGACATCGCGGCGCTGCTGCGGGATACGCACCGCTATGTGATCGAGTCGATCTGGTCGCGGCGCTTCCCGACCGAGCAGGCGGCCGCCGTCTCGACCAGCCGCCTCCGGAACATCGCCGGGAAGTACGTCGGCAAGGACGATCCGGTGGCGGTCGTGCGGGTGCAGAAGATCTTCCCCGCCACGGAAGAGTTCGGCCCACCGTTTGCCCTCGGGCAGTTCGTCGCCGGCGACACCCGGGGCAGCCACAACCTGCCGCTGATGCCGGTGCCGATCAACACGCCGGCGTCGACGTTCTTCTGCTGCCCCATGGTGTCCGCCCTCGGCTTCTCGATCCACGACGGGACGCTGGCCGCCGTCACGGATCTGTTCGCCGACCCATTCTGGCAGCACGTGCGGGACCGGGTTGCCGGCAAGGCGATCGAGATGCGCAGGCAGGGCTTCTTCGGGCCCGCGATGCTCGCCATGTCCGAACTGGAGTACGGTGGGATCGTGGCCAGGTTGAACCGGCTGGAAGCCGAGTTCTCCGTCAGGGACGGCCAGCAGGCAGTTCCCAGGCCCGCCGAGCACACCCGGGGCTAGGGCGCCGGCAGGCGCCGCGGACGGCCGGCAGGGGTTAGGGGTGCCGGTCGTCCGCTTTGTGTTCGCCCGATCTCTGGGCCTGCGCACGGCCCTCCTGGAGGAAGGTCCGGTCGACGAACCGGATCAGCCCCGGCCAGACATCGGGCAGCATGCCGCCGACCGCGATCATGAACGCCAGCGCCCACAGCACAAATCCCAGGTAGTCGCGCTCAGACATGCGTTCCTCCGCCCCGAGCCCGGGGCCGTGAGCCCGGTTCCACGCTCGCCACGTGGCCTCCTTCAGGGAAGGTGGCCCTCACGAAGGCGCGGGCTTCCTCAGGAGTGGTGATCTGCCCTTCTTCCTGGGCATCGGCGACAGCATCCAGGATCACAGCGAACTGTGGGCCCTGTGCATAGCCCATCGCAATCAGATCGTCGCCGGTCAGCAGGCGCATCGGCCGAGCGCCTGCCGCCGCCAGGTCGTCCAGGGCCGTCTGCACCCACCGGTAGATGCTCAGATCGCCGTGGCTGGCCTGGCAATCGACCCGGTGGAGTTCCAGCAGGTCGCCGATGTCCTCGCGGCGCAGAAACCGGCGCGCCCGGCCGGGGCGCATCTTCGGCAGATCGCGCACGCGCAGATGGTCGCGGACCAGCGTGGTGACCGCGCGGGTCTCTGCCGCCGACAGCCGCAGGCGCTGGGAGATGGCCTCGGCGAGCAACGCTCCGGCCCCGGCATGCCCGTTGAACCGGATGCGGTCGGCAACAGACAGCGTGGGTGGCTTGCCCACATCGTGCAGCAGGGTGGCCAGCGCGAGGATCGGCGTCGGACGGTCCAGGTGCTGGAGCGCCAGAACGGTGTGCGTCAGGACGTCGCCCTCCGGATGGAACTCCGGCGGTTGGGGCACGCCCGCCATCGCGGCGACTTCAGGCAGCACGGCGGCCAGCAGACCCGTCGTCTCCATAAGGCGCAGGCCTTCGGCGCGTCCGGGCGCCACCAGGAGCCGGAGGAGTTCGTCCCTGACCCGTTCGGCACTGACGCCACGAATCGTGGGGGCCAGCGCGGCCAGCGCCGCCAGTGTGGCCGGCTCGATCACAAACTCCATCTCGGCAGCGAACCGCACTGCGCGCAGCAACCGCAGCCGGTCTTCGGCAAAGCGCTCGGCCGGATCGCCGACAGTCCGGATGAGCCGGGCCTCGAGGTCGGCGCGGCCGCCGACGAAGTCCAGGACGACGTCGTCGACCGGATCGTAGAGCAGGGCGTTGACCGTGAAGTCG
>JACQHU010000157.1 GCA_016198805.1 Armatimonadota bacterium | reverse complement strand
GTCCATGGCTGTCATCGGAATCGGCTCCGCCTTTGCGGCCACGTCTTTTTCTCAACGCCCCCATTCTAATCCCGGATGGCGAGAAGGGTGTAGGTAAGCCGGGACACTTGGAGATCTGCCCCGGACGCGCCACGCCCCACTCATCCCCTTCGCGCCCGGCGTCGTGCCGAACGCGGGGCAGGGGACGGGTGGGGCGCGGTTTGAGGCCAGAGTTTGCTGTCTGCCGACCGGCCCAAGCAACGTCAGGTCACGCCAGAAGATCTCTCCTCACTCCTCTCTGCCGCCTCGGCGGGATCGGGTGGCGGCCCGAAGAAGCCGACATTGCCCAACGCTTGCCGTTACATCGCTCTCTGGGCGGCCTGCATCAGGGCGCGGCGGGCCAGGACGGTGGCGAGGTGCCGGCGATATTCGCCCGAAGCGTACAGGTCGCCCATCGGCTCGCCAATCGCGTCGGCTACTTTGGCAGATGCAGCCGCCACGTTCTCTGCGGTCGGCGCCTGGCCGGTGAGCATCTGCTCGGCGGCCTTCGCGCGAATCGGGTTGGCGGTCGTGCCGCCGACGACCAGGCTGACGCGCGAGCATTTGCCGCCTTCTAAGCCGACGAGCGCGGCAACCCCGACGACGGCGTAGCCCGACGCCGGGTGCTTGTGCTTCATGTAGGCGCCGCCCATACCCGGCATGCCGGTCTTCGGGACTCGGACCCACGTAAGCAACTCGTCCGGATTCAGCGCCGTCGTGAAGAGGTCCGTGAAGAAGCTCTCGGCCGGGAGGTCGCGGTCGCCGGCGGGCCCGGTCGCGGTCAGGGTGGCGCCCAGGGCGACGATCACGGTTGGGTAGTCGGAAGCCGGGTCGGCGTGGGCCAGGGACCCACCGATCGTGCCCCGATTGCGGACCTGCACGTCGCCAATCTGGGCCGCGGCCTCCGCCAGGATCGGGCAGGCGGACTTCACCAGATCCGAGTCGGCGATGGCCGTGTGCGTCGCCATCGCGCCAATGCTGAGCCGGCCGCCCGAATCGCTGATGCCAGACAGGCCCTGAATGCGGCCGAGGTCCACCAGCGCCGTGGGCGAAGAAGTCCGCAGCTTCATCTGAGGCAGAAGGCTGTGGCCGCCGGCCAACGCTTTGCTGCCCGGGTGCTGCCGGAGCAACTGAATGGCCTCGGCGACGCTCTGAGGTCGGTAGTAGTCGAAAGAGGTTGGGTACATGGCGTCTCCTTAGTCTGGTAATCGGTAAATGGTAATTACCAGTGACCGATTACTTTGCAGCCTGAATCGCCTTCCAGACTCGCTCAGGGGTGAGCGGCATGTCAATGTGCTTGATGCCGAGCGGCGACAGCGCGTTGACGACGGCGTTGACGACGGCCGGCGTGGAAGCAATCGTGCCGGTCTCCCCGCCGCCTTTGACGCCCAACGGGTTGACGGGCGTCGGCGTCTGGGTGCGGCCGGTCTCGATGCGCGGGAAGAAGTCGGCCTTGGGGATGGCGTAGTCCATCAGCGAGCCGCTGACGAGCTGGCCGTTCTCGTCGTAGACGCCGTTCTCCCACAGCGCCTGGGCGACGCCCTGGACGATGCCGCCGTGCACCTGGCCGTCCAGGATCATCGGGTTGATGACGTTGCCCACGTCGTCCACGGCGACGTAACGCTTCAGGTGGACCTGACCGGTGTCGGCGTCCACCTCGACGACGGCGATGTGCGTGCCGAAGGGGAAGGTGCAGTTGGGCGGGTCGTAATAGGCGGTGTCGTCCAGGAAGGGCTCCATGCCCGGCGGCAGGTTGTAACCGAGCGCGGCCGCGGCGGCGATCTCCTGGATCGTCTTGGCGCGGTCCGGCGAGCCCTTGACGTAGGCCTTGCCGTCCTCGTAGGCCATGTCCTCAGGCGCGGCCTCCAGCAGGTGCGCGCCGAGTCGCTTGGCTTTCTCCTTGATCCGCTGCAGGCTGTTGTACACCGCGACGGTGCCGACGGCCGCGCTGCGGCTGCCGTAGGTGCCGTAGCCGAACGGCGTGCCGAGGGTGTCGCTGTGCTGGACGGTCACGTCCTCGACCGGGATGCCCAGCTGGTCGGCGACGACCTGCGCCATCGTCGTCTCGTGGCCCTGACCGTGCGACTGCGAACCGCTGGTGACGACGACCTTGCCGGTCAGGTGCACGCGCACGTTCGCGCTTTCCCACAACCCGGCGCCCCAACCCTGTCCCGGCAGTCCCACCCAGGCCGACGGCGCGACGCCGCAGATCTCGACATAGCTCGACAGGCCGAGGCCCAGGTAGCGGCCTTGCTTGCGGGCCTCGGCCTGCTCCTTGCGGAAGTCCGAGTAGCCGACCATCTCGAGCGCGCGGCCCAGCGTCATCTCGTAATTGCCGCTGTCGTACTTCAGCCCGGCGAGCAGGTTCTGTGTCGGGGCATACGGGAAGGCATCCGGCGCGATGAAGTTCTTGCGCCGCACCTCGGCCGGGTCCATGTTGAGCTCGCGCGCCACCAGGTCCACGGCGCGCTCGACGACGTAGGTTGCCTCGGGCCGGCCCGCGCCGCGGTAGGCGTCCACCATGCCCGTGTTGGTGTAGACCCCGAGAACGTGGCAGTAGATGTTGGGGATCTTGTAGGCGCCGGACAGCATCCGCCCGTAGAGGGTCGTCGGGATGCCGGGCGCGATCGTCGAGAGGATGCCGCCCAGATTGGCGTACGTGTGGGCCTTGAGCGCGGTGATGGTGCCGTCGCGCCTGGCGCCGACTTCCAGATCGGTGATGTGATCGCGGCCGTGCGTGGTCGCGACGTAGTTCTCACGGCGGGTCTCCATCCACTTGACCGGTCGGCCGAGCCGCTTGGCGAGCGCGGCCATCAGGCAGTACTCCGGGTAGAGGTAGATCTTGCTCCCGAAGCCGCCGCCGACCTGCGGGGCGATGACGCGCATCTTGGTCTCCGGGATGGCGAAGACGAAGGCGGTCATCAACAGGCGCATGACGTGTGGGGCCTGGGAGGTCATCCAGACGGTGTACTCCTCGGTGGCGGGGAGGTACTGGGCGGCGCAGCCACGCGGCTCCATCGGCGTGGGAATCAGCCGCTGGTTGATCAGGCGTTGCCGGACGACGACGTCGGCTTCGGCGAGCGCCCTCTCCGTCGCCTCCGTATCGCCGCACGACCAATCCATGCAGAGGTTGTTGGGCGCGTTTTCGTGGAGCTGCGGCGCGCCGGGCTGCGTGGCCTTTTCGGCGTCCACGACGACCGGCAGCGGCTCGTAATCCACTTCGATCATGCCGAGCGCATCCTCGGCCGTGTAGCGGCTTTCGGCGACGACGACGGCGATGCCCGCGCCGGTGAACGTCACCCGGTCAATCTCGAGCACGCGCGGGGTGTTGACGTTGTTCTTCACGCCGCCGGCCTGCCAGGCGCAGGG
>JACQHU010000149.1 GCA_016198805.1 Armatimonadota bacterium | reverse complement strand
CTGTTTCGCGCGGCGGCCGGCCTGCTGCAGGAACGTCCGCGCGTACCGGCGCTCCACGAGCATGTGGACGAGATCGAACGTTGCCTGCGTGACCGCAGCCGGCTCGCGCTGCTGCTCGATTTTGACGGTACGCTGGCCCCGATCGCAGACGACCCGGATACGGTACGCCTGCCCACCGCCGTCGACGCCGCCCTGCGCACCCTCGCCGCGTCTCAGGCACTGGTCGTCATTCTCAGCGGCCGGGCGCTGAGCGACATCCGAAACCGGGTCGGCATCGACCACCTGGTATATGCGGGGAACCATGGGTTTGAGGCCGCGGGTCCCGGTTGGGCGTGGGTGCACGAAGATGCGGCGCGGATTGCACCGGTCGTGGCAAAGGCTGCGGCCCGGATGCGCCGGACCCTCCGCCGCATCCCCGGCGTGGTCGTCGAAGAGAAGGGGCTGACGGCGAGCGTGCACTACCGACGCGCGGCCTCGCCGTCGCATGAACACGTTCGCCGGGCGGTGGAGGACGAAGTGCAGTCGGCGCGGGGCGTCCTCCGCCTGACAATGGGCAAACGCGTGTGGGAGATCCGCCCGAACGTGACCTGGGACAAGGGTGCGGCGGCACGCTGGGTGCTCGAGCGCACCTACGGGGAGGGCTGGACTGCGGCGGTCTGTGCGATCTACGCCGGCGACGATCGCACCGACGAGGATGCGTTCCGCGCATTGGGCGGCGATGCGATCACGGTGAAAGTCGGCGCGCCCGTGCCGGTGACGGCGGCGCGCTACCTGGCCCGAAATGTCGACGAGGTCGCGGCGCTGCTGGCCAGACTACAGACCTGGGTATCGGCGAGGCGCTAGGTCAGTGTAGCAACGATGCCATGAGGGCTAGGTGTTCGGCCAGGTCCCGCGTAATCAGGAAGTTCTGCCGCACGTACTCCTGCGCGTTACTGCCCATCTGCCGGGCCACGTCCGGGTTGTTCAGCAGGTAGCGGATGCGGAACGCGCAGCCTTCAACCGAGTTCACCGTATAGCCGGTGACGCCGTAGATAATTTGCACCGTGATCCCGCCGGCAAAGCCCCCGATCACCGGCTTCCCTTTCCACATCCCCTCGGCGACGGTGAGCCCGAACCCTTCTTTCGTCGATTTCTGGATGATGATCGTGGCGGCGCGCTGGAGCGCGTTGATCTCATAGTTGGCGGTCGGCGGCAACACCCGCACGTCGATGTCGGGGTCTTGGCCCGCGGCCTCCTGCACCTCGGCGAGGACCTGCGCGCCTTCGGGATCGTCGTCCGCGCTGCCGCCGGCGAGCACCAGCCGGCAGTCGTCGTATTTCTTCACGATACGGTACGCGTTGATCACGCCGATCGGATCCTTGAACCGGTCGAAGCGCGACACCTGGAGCAGGATCGGCTTGTCCCGCGGCACCTGCAGCCGCTGCAGGACGCCGTTGACCTCCGCCTCGGACAGCTGACGGTTCTTGTCGGCCAGCGGGTCGATGCTCGGATACATCAGGTACTGCGGGAT
>JACQHU010000153.1 GCA_016198805.1 Armatimonadota bacterium | reverse complement strand
GCCGGTGCCGTTCGACGCCATCGTGTCCTCAGAGGGCGGGAAGTTCAAACCGCACCCATCGGCCTATCAACGGGCGCTGGAGCGCCTCGGCGTGCGCGCCGAAGATCTGCTCCACGTCGCCGGCTCGCCGACCGACGCGATGGGCGCGACCGCCTTCGGCATCCGGACCGTGTGGGTGAACCGCGCGGGCGATGCGGTCCTCGACCCCCGCTTTGCCCCGGCGCACGAAGTCACCGATCTCACAGGAATCTCGGCGCTGGTTGAGACGGCCTAGCGACGGGACCTGGCGCCGAACAGCGCAGGCGTGTGCCATGCCCGCTAGTGCAGGGAGAGCTCTTCGCCGACTTTCCGCTCGAGAGCCCGCCGGTACGCCCACTGCGCGGTCGCCACGTCTTCGACCGCCAGGCCCAGCGACTTGAACAGCGTGATCTCCTCGGGCCGGGTCCGGCCGGGGTGGATGCCCGCGAACACCTCCCCGATCTCGGCCAGGATGTGGCTCTGGGTGATGGCGCCTTCCTTCATCGGCTGCACGAAGTCGCCGGCCTCGACCACCGCAGCGGCCCGCGAGTCCACGAAGAGGCGCGCCTTGACCACCGCTGCGGTATCCAGTTCCCGCCAGTCGGGCCGCGACGCCCCTACCGCGTTGATGTGTACGCCCGGCTGCAGCCACGCGCCGCGCAGCACCGGCGTCTGGCTGCTGGTCACGGTGCAGATCACGCCAGCGCCTTCCACCGCGTCCTCGGGTGTGGTCGTGACCACGACCGTCACGCCGAACCGCGCGGTCATCTCCTCGGCGAATCGCTCGGCGGTGGGCCGGGTCCGGGACCACACCTGCACGGCCTCAGGCCGGCAGACCTCCCGCAGCGCCTCCAAGTGGCTGCGGGCCTGTACGCCCGCGCCCAGGAATGCCAGGACCGGCGAGGTGATGGCGGCCAGGTGTTTGGTAGCCGCGGCCGAGACCGCGGCGGTGCGCATCTCGGTGATCAGGCGGCCGTCGAGGATCGCCTGCAGGGCGCCGGTCTCGGGGTCGAGGAGCAGGATGGTGGCCATGTGCGTATGCAACCTGCGCTCGACGTTGCCCGGATAGAACGTCACCGCCTTCAGGCCCAGCGCCTCCTGCCCGCTCATGTAGGCCGGCATCAGGCCCAGGAAGCCGCGGTGGTCGGCCACCGCCACGACGGAGCGCACCGGCTGGACGACCCCGCCCCGTGAGAACGCGGCCAGGGCCTGCTCCATCAGCGGCACGAGGTCTCGCATCGTCACCAGTTCGCGAAGGACAGACTCTCTAAGGAGCAAGGCCATGGCACGACCCTTCAGCGAATGAGCCCGAAGTTCCTTGGCCGCGATCCATCACGTCCGCAACTTCGGATCCAGCGCGTCACGCAGCGCGTCGCCCAGCATGTTGAACGCCAGCACCATGAAGCTGATCGCCAGGCCCGGAAAGATCGCCATCCAGGGCGCGCGCTGTACGAAGTCCACCGCGGCGCCGCTGAGCATCAGCCCCCACGCCGGCGTGGGTTCGGCCACCCCCAGGCCCAGGAAGCTCAGCGAGGCCTCCAGCAGGATCGCCTGCCCCAGAAAGGCGGTCAGGATGACCAGATACGGCGCCACGACATTGGGGACCATGTGACGGAAGATGATCCGCCAGTGACCGGCGCCGAGTGCACGCGCGGCCTCGAGGTAGGGGGTCTGCCGGATGCCCAGCGCGCTGGCCCGCACGATGATCTCCGCACGGGGCACGAAGGAGAGCGCGATGGCGGCGATGAGATTCACCGTCCCCGTCCCCAGAATTGCGACGATCGCCATCGCCAGGATGATCAGGGGGAAGGAGATCAAGATATCGGCAAGACGCTGGATCACCAGGTCGCCCGTGCTCCCAAAGTAGGCGCTGACGACGCCGATAACCCCGCCCAGCGTCGCCCCGGCCAGCGAGGCGAAGAATCCCACCAGCAGGGCCGTTTGCGCACCGAAGATCATGCGGCTGAGGACGTCGCGGCCGAAGGCATCGGTCCCCAGCCAGTGCCCGGGACCAGGTCGTGAGAACATCGCCAGGAAATCGATGGCCAGGGGATCATACGGCGCGAGCCACGTTGCCGACGCCGCCGCGATCCCCATTGTCAGGATCGCCAGGCCGGCCACGGCCCCCAGGGGGTACCGCCGTATGAACCACCCCAGCCACCGGGGGCGCGGCTGCGCCCGAGGTGTGATCGTGATGCTTGCCGCCATGCTCGTCCCCTCACCCCTCCCACCCCGCCTACCCGTAGGTAATGCGGGGGTCGAGCCAGGCGTACAGCAGGTCGATTACGAGGTTCACGGCCACATAGGCAAAGGCGACCAGCAGCATGAGACCCTGAATCAGCGTATAGTCTCGCCGGCTGATGGCTTCGACGAAGAGCTTGCCGATGCCGTTGAGGTTGAAGACCTGCTCGGTCACCACCAGACCGCCGATGAGGAAGGCGAACTCCAGCCCGATGACCGCCACGACTGGCAGCAACGCGTTGCGCAGGGCGTGTCGTCGCACGATGACCCGCTCCGCCAGCCCCTTTGACCAGGCCGTGCGGATGTAGTCTTCTCGCAGGACCTCCAGGAGCGCGGAGCGGGTCATCCGAGTCGCGACTGCCGAGTACCGGTATCCCACGGCCAGCGCCGGCCAGATCAACTGCAGCAGGTTGGCCCTGGGGTCCTTCCACAGCGAGGTGAACGTGAGCGGCGGCAGCCATTGGAAGTACGTCAGCAGGAACAGGATGAGGAGAATCCCCAGCCAGAACGAGGGGACGGCAAGACCCGCCACGCTGAACACCTGCACCGCATAGTCAATCCAGGTGCCGCGTCGAATCGCGGCAAGGGCGCCCAGCGGGACGGCCAGCACCACGGCGATCAGGGTGGCCATGAACGCGAGCTGGAGGCTGAGCTGAAGCCGGATCGCGATCTCCTGGCTGACCGGGGCTCCGGTCCACATCGAGGTCCCCAGGTCGAGCCGCACCATCCCGACCATCCAGTCGACGAACTGCTGCCAGATGGGCTTGTTAAGGCCGAGGCGTATGCGCTCCTTCTCGACAACCTCCTTCGTGACGAACATCCCGCCGCTCACCAGGCGCAGTTCCACGATGTCGCCGGGGACGACGCGGACCAGCACAAAGATGAGCACCGCCACGGCGACGAGCGTGGGGAACATCAGGAGAAACCGCTTCGCGATGTAGCGCGTCATGCCGTAGCCCAGCCGAGGAGAGGTGCCGGCCAGCCAACCAGGGGGCGGCCCGGCGGCTCGGCCGGCGACCGCCCCCGCGGTTCAGGCACAGCGTGAGAACTGCGGCTCAGTCAGCGATCCAGACATCCTGCAGGTCGGGATCCAGGTGATGCGCCGGCCCCATCTTCCAGCCCCTGAGCTTCGTCCAATGGGGGATAATCCGGTGCCACCACAGCACGTAGATCTGGTAGGCCTTCTCATCGAGCACGCGCTTCTCAAACTGGCGGATCAGCTGCAGCCGCTTCTCCGGGTCGCGCGTGCGGCTCTGCTCCGTGAAGAGCCGGTCGAGCACACGGTCGGTATACCCGCCGTAGTTGGCCGGGCTCCTATCAGCGGAGATGAACTTGTGGAGCTGCACGTCGGGCTCGTCCATGAAGTCACAGCTGAAGTCAATGCCCGCCTCATAGTTGCCCCCGCGCAGGTCGGCCAGGTAGGGGCCGGTCTCCTGCACGACATGACTGACCCTGAGGCCGATCTGCCGCCACTGGTCAATCAGGAACACCCCCGCGGGCTCATAGGGCATGGGAATGTTGCGGTTTTTCAGCGTGAACTCGAAGCCCTCCGGCACCCTGGCCTCGGTCAGCAACTTCTTTGCCTCGGCCCGCGCCGCGCCGATATCCCGGCCGTAGCCCGCCAGCCTGACGAGTTCGGAGTCAGGCGTGGCAAACTCGGACCCCGGCCTCATGACGCCGCCGACCGGCCCGAGCAACGTGATCTGTGACAGCGCTCTCGACCCACCCCACCGGTCGATGGCGAGGGTCAGCGCCCGTCGGAACCGTGCGTCCGAAAACGGTGTCCGATTCACATTGAAGACCACGAGAAGGTTGCACAGCCAGCCCCCTTCCTGGACGACGACTTTGTCTCCCAGGGCCTTGACGATGTCGTCACGCTGCGCCGGGGTGAAGCCGCGGAACTCGATCAGCGCCTGGCCACTCCTGACGGCGGCCACCTGGGCCGCGACGGCGCGGATGAAGAGCGCGCGATATCCATCAAGATACGGCCGGCCACTCACGAAATAGTTCTCGTTGCGGACCCCGGCCCAGTGCGAGCCGCGCACATACTCGACAAACTTGAACGGGCCCGTGCCCATCACGTTGCGCTCGTACCAACGAGGCTCCTTCTCGAGGATGTCGGCTTTGTAGATCCAGTTGAACGGGGACGCCAGGTTGGCGAGGAAGGACGGCGACGGCCACTTGAGCCTGAACACCACCGTGGTGGGGTTGGGGGCCTCGATCTTCTCGACCATCTCGTACGTCGCCTGACGGACACTGACCACATCGCCCTTCGGGAAGATGATCTTATCGTAACTGGCCTTCACGTCGCGCGAGGTGAGCGGGCTGCCGTCATGGAACTGGACGCCACGCCGCATCCTGAATGTGTACGTCAACCCATCCTGGGAGATCGTCCAGTTCTCCGCGAGGTCGCCGACGACTTTCGGATAATTCGGCATGTCGAATTTGACGAGCAGGTTGTAGTGTGGCCGGATCGGATGAAGCATGGCGAACGTCGTCTCGCGATGGGCGTCAAACGACGGTGGTTCGGCCGAGACGACATAAGTGAGGGTGCCGCCGGGCTTAGGGGCCTGCGCAGGAATCGGGGACGCCAGCAGCCCGATGACCAGGATCCCAACCAGGAACGCAAGACCGGCAGAACGAACGGTCCGACCTCCCGAGCGCCTAGTGCTCATCATCCCTCTCCCTCCTTCATACTTCTCTTCAATAATTTGCCTAGAGACGGACAAAAGGTCCATGGTCCATCAACTACGACGTCTGGGAGGCCTGTCCTGCCGTCCACCCGGCCCAAGTCAGCGCCCCAGCGCCGCCGCCATCGCCTCCACCGCCTGCTCGAAGCAGGCCATGGGCGGCCGCACCAGCCCCGCGCCGACCTGCCCGACGCCCGGCTTCTTGTGCGCGATGCCGGTGTTCACGCGCGGCGTGATCCCCGTGCGGACCACCTTCCGGATATCGATGCCCGTCGGCGTCCCTCGGAAGTCCAGCGGCGGCAGACCGAAGGCCGGGTTCTCGCCGACGGTGATCTCGTACATCTCCAGCGTCCCCTCCAGCGCCTCGCGCGGGGTGCCGCCGACGAACTTCACGATGGCCGGGGCCGCGGCCATGGCAAAGGCGCCGATGCCGGCGGTCTCGGTGATGGTGGAGTCGCCGATGTCAGGGTTGGCGTCGTCGGCCGCAAATCCCGGGAAGAAGAGCCCGACCGGCACCTCGGCGGGCCCGGAAAACCACCGGTCGCCGAGGCCCGAGACCCGGATGCCGAAGTCGGTGCCGTTGCGCGCCATGCAGGTGACGACCATGCTTCCGGGAACATCGTGGGCGGCGTCCATCGTCGCCTTGCAGGCGGCCATGACGGGGTTGAGCGCCGCCAGGTCGTTGTCGGCGAAGTAGCGGAGCACCTGTTCCAGGGCTTCGGGCGCCAGGCCGGCGTGGGCCAGGTGCGGGGCGAGTAGCCGGCCGAAGGTGGCCGACCCGGCCACGTTCCGGTTGTGCCCCTCGTCGCCCATGGTCAGTTGCCGGGCGATCAGCGTCTTCATGTCGACGCCGCCGGCGCGCTCCAGCGCGGCGCCGACGGCCGGGCCCAGCGTCTCGTTCATCCAGCGCAGCCGCACCAGCACGTCCTCGCTGTATGCGCCGTACCGCAGCACCTTGCCGTAGCCCTCGTTCAGGTTCGAGAACGCCCGGTTGCCGAACGCGCGGTTCTCGACGATGTACACCTGCATCGAGGCGGTCGTCACGCCGGCCATGGGCCCCACGGCCCCGTGATGGTGGCACGGCGCGAAGCGCACGCTGCCGCGTTCGACCAAGCGAACCGCCCCGGCCTCGTCACGCGCCAGCCCCTCGAAGATCAGCCCGCCGATGACGGCGCCCCGCAGCGGACCCGACATGCGGTCCCAGGTGATCGGCGGGCCGGCGTGGAGGATCAGGGTGGACTGCATCCCGGGGATGACGTCGAGCGCCCGGCCCACCCCGACCAGCACCGGCGTCGCCGCCAGGATGCGCTCCAGGACTTCCTGATTGGCAGCGTTGATACTCTGACCCACCTGGCGCCCCCCCCGGGCAGCACCTGCCCTCAGACCAGCAGATACCTTCGTCGGACCTCCTCGTTCTCTTTCAGGTCCAAAACGCTGCCCTGGAACCGGATATGGCCGTCATCGATCACGTAGCAGCGGTCGCTCAGCCGTAGGGCGGAGTGCACGTTCTGCTCCGCCAGCAGGACCGTCAGGCTTATCGCCTTCAGTTTGAGAACCTGCTCCTCCAGCGCGCGCACCAGCAGGGGAGCCAGCCCTTCCATCGGCTCGTCCAACAGGAGCAACTCCGGGTTGCCCATGAGCGCCCTGGCAATGGCCAGCATCTTCTGTTCGCCTCCGCTGAGATGGCCGCCCTTGACGGGCTCCTTTTCCCGCAGGGCGGGGAACAGCGCGTAGACCCTGTCCCTGTCCCACTGTCGGTGCCCTGCCGGGTCCTTGGCTGCGATCTCCAGGTTCTCTCTCACGGTGAGGTCGGGAAAAATCCGCCGGTCATCCGGGACGTACCCCATCCCCATCTGCGCCAGCACGTGGGGCGGCCGGCCGACGATCTCCTCGCCATTGAAGCGAATCCGCCCCCGCTTCGGCGGGGTCACCCCCATGACGCTCTTCAGGGTGGTGGTCTTGCCTGCCCCGTTGCGTCCCAGCAGGCACACCACTTCCCCTGCCTCCACCCGCAGCGAGACATCGAAGAGGATGTGGCTCAGGCCGTAGTAGGTGTGGATCCCCTCCA
Source organism: Armatimonadota bacterium (assembly GCA_016198805.1). Classification (GTDB taxonomy): domain Bacteria; phylum Sysuimicrobiota; class Sysuimicrobiia; order Sysuimicrobiales; family Humicultoraceae; genus JACQHU01. Next base: position 13,195 of record JACQHU010000153.1, on the reverse strand, counting down.
CCTCAAGCATGGCTGGTTCCCAGGTAGGCTTCCTGCACTTCCCGGTTCTGCCTCACCGCGTCGGGCGGGCCCTGGACGATGGTCCGTCCCTGGCGCATGACCATGATGCTCTCGGCGACGGAGAAGACCACCTCCATGTCATGCTCGCAGAACAGGATGGTCAGGCCCCGCTCGCGCGCCAGGCGCCTGATCAACGCCATGGTCGCCGCCGTCTCCTCCGGCGACATCCCCGCCGTGGGTTCGTCCAGGACCAGGAGCCGCGGCTGGCTGCCCAGGGCAATGGCGATCTCCAGGATGCGCTGATCCCCGTGCGAGAGGGCCCCGGCCAGGCGCCGCGCCTTGTGCTGCAGGCCTGTGCCTTCCAGGATGCTGGTGGTCTCCCTGACCGCCAGTGTGCGCGCCGGACGGATCAGATTCAGGCTCTGCCGCTCGTGCGCGAGCACGGCTACCTGGACATTGGCGAACACCGTGAGGCGAGGGAAGATGTTGGCGATCTGAAACGTCCGGGCAATGCCCCGCCGGCAGATCTCATACGGCGGCTGCCGGCTGATCTCTACTCCCTCAAACAGGACCCTCCCTCGGTCCGGCGTCAGCACCCCGGTGATGAGATTGAACAGGGTCGTCTTCCCCGCGCCGTTGGGGCCGATGACCGCGACGATGGCGCCGGCCTCGACGCTCAGGTGCGCCTGGTGCACCGCCCTGAACCCGTCGAAGGACTTGCTCACCTCCTCGACGCGCAGCATCTTACCCGCCCTTTCCCGCGGTCTGCGCCGGGTAGGCCAGCGCCTCTTCCTCGACCGCGGAGGGCCGTCGCCCGAGCCGGTCCAGCAGGAACCCCATCACGCCCTCAGGCATGAAGAAGATCAGGAGGATCATCATGATCCCGAGAATCATCGTCCAGTTTTCGGTATACCTGCCGACAAACGTCCGTAGCGCCACGATGATCGCCGCGCCCACGATGGGCCCGGCGAAGGTGAACCAGCCGCCCAGCAGGCACATGACGAGGATCTCCAGGGAGAGCACCCAGAACAACATGCTCGCGAACACCGACCGCTCGAGGGCGACGTAGAGCACACCCGCGACGCCGGCGATGCCGGCGGCAATGACGATCGCCACCAGCTGATGGCGTCTGACGTTGACGCCCACGGCCTCGCAGCGCTGCGGATTGTCCCGGACCGCCTGCAGTGTCGCGCCAAACGGAGAACTTGTGACCCGGTACAGCACCACGAGACAGAGGGCGACGACGGCCAGGATGAAGTAGTAAACGCTGGTCGGAGACGCCAGGAGCGACGGCATCGGGATGCCGTGGATCCCGTCATCGCCACCGGTGACCGGATACCACCGCAGCACGATGATCCAGAGCAGGGACCCGAGCGATATCTGAAGCATGCCGAAGTACAACCGCGTCAGCCGGACGCAAAACCATCCGATGAGGCATCCCGCCGCGGCCGCCGCCAGAGGGCCAGCCAGGAAGCCGATCCACGCCGACAGCCCGGCTTTGGTCACCGTGAGCGCCAGCGCATAGGCCCCGACCCCGTAGAAGACCGCGTGGTGAAATTGGTAGATTCCCCCGTACCCCAGCACCAGATTGAGGCTCATTGCCAGGAGGGCGGTCACCAGGATCAGCGCCGCGATGTAGGTGTAGAACACCGGCAGGACGACCGGCAGCAGGAGCAGGGTCGCCAGAACCGCGGCCACCGCGCCGCGGCTCCTCGACTCACCGATCCCCTGGCGCACCCTCGATCTCCTCACCAGACCGATCGCAGCAACCCCCGGGGCCGCAGGAGCAGCACGATGACCACCGTGAGGTACGGGAACACCACGGCGAACTGCGGCCAGACCAGGAGCCCCAGCGACTGCGTCACGCCGAACACCAGCGCGCCGACCAGGGCGCCCCAGATGTTGCCCAGCCCGCCGATGGTGACGATCAAGAAGGCATCAACAATGATGGAGTGGTCCATGCCCAGGGTGATGCTCGTCGTCGGCGCCACCAGCGCTCCACCCAGCCCGGCTAGATAACACCCCACCAGGAACGCGACGGCCAAGACGCGGCTCACGTTGATCCCCAGGATGGCGACCATCTCCTGGTCGACAGCGGCTGCCCGGGCAATCTTCCCGATCCGGGTCCTTTGCGTGAACAGCCACAACCCCACCGCGACCAGCGGGCCGATGAGAAGGAGGAACAGATTGTAGCGGGGCAGGGCGATACCCAACAGCGACGCCGAGCCCTGGAGCGCGGCGGGAGGCATGATCGAGCGGTAGGTTGGCCCCCAGGCCAGTTTCACCAGGTCGTTGAGGATGAGCATGACGCCCCATGTGAACAGAATCAGCATGAGGTGCTCGCGCCGGTACAGATGCGCCAGCAGCGCGCGCTCGACGATCATGCCGATGGCCACCGCGACCACGGGGGCCGCCAGCATGGCCAGCCACAGGCCGGTCGACTGGCCGCCCAGCCAGGTCGCGATGCTGAACGCCGAGAAGGCGCCGATCATGTAGAGCGAGCCGTGGAAGATGTTGGGCACGCGCAGCACACCCAATACAAAACTCAGCCCCGCCGACACGATAAACAGGATCATCGCCCGGCTCAGGCCGACCAGCAGCTGGCTCCCGACGACGCTGAGATCCATACGTGGGGCTCCTCGTTCGCGCGGGGCTGCTCGTTCGACAACACAAGTAGCTGGGCGTGATCCCTGCCCAGCTACCCGTGCACGCCCTCAGGCAGTACTCGCTACTGACCGCGCGCTTTCTTGATATCGTCGCAGCTCGGCATGACCTCTTCGCCCCGCAGGGTCGTGATGCTCGTCGCGACGAGGAAGTCGTACTGTGGCGTCCTCTTCGTCACACCCAGGAACAGGGGCAACACTGCCTGGTGGTCGCAGGCGCGCATCTCGACCTGACCCACGGGCGTGTTGATGCTCAGTCCCTCCAGCGCGTCGATGAACTTTTCCCTCTCCAGCGATCTGGCCTTCTTGAACGCCTGCGCAATGAAGTAGGCGGTGTTGTAGCCATGAAAGGCAGGAAAGCCGGGCGGGCCCCCATACGCGTCCTGGAACGCTTTGGCGAAGGCCCGGTTGGCCGGGGTGTCGGGATAGTACCAGAGGTAGTCGATGGTGCCCACCACACCCTCGGGCGCGCCGACACCCAGTGGCTTGAGCACCGCATGGTCAATGGCGGTGTGAATCGCGGCTGGGATCCGCTCGGACATGCCGGTCGTCTTCACCGCCTTCAGGACGTTGGCCATGCTCGCGCCGCCGGTGCCGAAGAAGACGACGTCAGGCTTGGCGCCCATGATTGCCGTCAGGTAGGGCACCAGGTCCGGCTCGCCCGGCCGCCACCAGGTCTGCCCGGCCAGGGTCACCTCGGGCTTGGCCCGCTTCATGAACTTCCAGAACGAGTTGGTGATCTCGTGTCCGTACTCGTAGTCATCGGCCGCGAGCCAGTACTTCACGTACGGCCTTCGGGCCATGGCCTCAGCAATCGCGCGGCCAGCCATCGCGGTGTTCTCGCCGGTGGAGAACACGTAGCGATGGCCCTTCGCGCCGGTGATCTTCTCGCTCTTGGAGATCCACACAACGAAGGGCACCTTCTGGTCCTTGACATAGGACGAGATCGCGAGCGCGGTGGCGCTGTTGATCGTGCCGACCACCACGTCAACCTTCTCCTGCAGGATCAGCTCCCGCGCCATGCTCAGACCGATCTCCGGAGAGAACCTCTCGTCGCGCGTGACGAAGTCGATCTTGGCGCCCAGCACGCCCTCCTTGTTGATCTCCGCCAGCGCGAGCTTGAAGCCGTTGAGCGCATCGGTGCCGAACACGGCCGCCGGCCCGCTGTAGGTGTCCACGATGCCCACTTTGATGTTGCGCTCGAGCCTGGGCGCCTGGGCCAGCAGTGAGGTCGGTGCGGTCCCGAGCGTGGTCGCGGGAGCCTGGGCAGCGAACGCCACAGAGAGGCCCACCACCAGGACCATGAGGGCCAGGCCTTTCATCCTCTTCATGACGCGTCCCTCCTCCTGAAAGGCTTCGTGCGTGCCCCCGTGGCGCCATGGGGGCGGCGACGTTATTGCAGTTATTGTAACAGTCCCGCGCGCCACCGGTCCTGCCCCTAGGCCTCCAGCTTGTCCAGCAGGTCCAGCAGATGCTGCTTGCCGCCAGCCGGCGGCTGCCAGTCCAGCGACACGACGGGCACAGCCTGGGCCTGCAGACTCTCCGCGAACAGTTCGAGCCCGATGTTGATGACCGCCGGCGCCTTGCGCAGCAACGCCCCGATCGGGCCGACCTCCGGCCACGCCGGTGGCTCGGGCGCGGCAGCCACCATGGTCCTCTCCGCGGGGAGGCCACGGCTGCCGTGCGCCTCGGCGATCAGCCCGGCCAGGCGCACCGCGCGCGCGTTGCTCTCCTCCACCAGCGTGCCGGCTTCGACCAGCGCCTCCCGCTGCGCGGACGCCTGCTGCGGGTCGTCGTCGGTGCCGCAGACCGACGCTACGATGCTGAGGTGCCGGCCGGCGGCGCGCGCCTCCTCGCCGATCTCCCGCAGCACGGGGACCAGCGCGCCGCCCGGATCGGGGTGGGCCCCGTAGCCGAGGACCACGTCGAAGAGCAGGATGGCCACATCCGCGTCGGCCGCCTCCTGGCGCAGCCGCTGCAGCCGCATCATCGGGTCGAGCATGGGGTGCAGCCGGCTCTGGGTAAACTCATCCCCGCCCATGTCGATCACGGTGTGTTCGATGCTGTGGGTCACAGGGTCGAGCGCCTCGGACGGATGGAGCGGCGTGTTGGACCGCACCGCGCCCAGGTGCGGGCGCAGCAGCACCAGGGCCTCGTAGCACAGGGTGCCGCCGCTGTAGAGCCCCCGGAGGTACCGCTGGCCACGCGCCAGCCGACCGGCTTCCTGTGCCGGCAGGGCCCGGAGCGTCGCCGACCCGGGATCGATGCCGTAGGCACGCCGCACGGCCAGGCGCGCGGCGTCCTCCAGGGTCGAGGCGCTCTCGATCCTCCCATCGGCTGCCACCACGGCGCCCACGAAGTTCACGATCACCGGTTTCCCGCAGGCGGCCGCCGCAGCCACGATCCGGCCGGCAACCTGCGGCGCCGGCGGCTTGCTGATCAGCACGATCACCTCGGTCTCGAGATCCAGCGCCAGGGCCCGCAAGCCCTGCAGCATCGTCGCGCCGCCGACGGCGGCTGACAGGTCTCTTCCGCCGGTGCCGATGGCGTGGGTGATGCCGCCCCCGAACCGGTGAATGAGCGAGGTCACCTCCTGCAGGCCGGTCCCCGCCGCCGCCACCAGCCCGATCTGGCCTGACCGCACCCGGTTGGCGAACCCCAGCGCCGCCCCGCCGATGATCGCCGTCCCGCAGTCCGGCCCCATCAGGAGCAGGCCCCGCTCGCGGCTGAAGGCCTTGAGTTCGATTTCGTGCTCGATGGGAACGTTGTCGGAGAATAGCAGGACGTGCAGCCCGGCGTCCAGCGCCTCCCGGACGACCGGCCGGGCGAACCGGCCCGGCACGGAGATCACCGCCAGCGTCGCCTCCGGCAGCATGCGCAACGCGGAGGCGATGGTCTTGGGACGGTAGGCGCCTGGGGTGGTCGAGACCCGCCGGCGCGTCAGCGCCTCCTGTGCCAGCGCCACCGCAGCCTGTGCCGCGTCTGCCGTCGCGGCCCGCGCGACGACGGCCAGATCGTCGGGGCCGGCACCGGCGAGTTCGGGGAAATCGAGGCCGCTGGACCGCAGCAGCGCCTTGTTGGCGTCGGTCGTCATCACCAGGCCCACTTCCTCAACACCCGGCTGCTCGCGCGCCTCTCGCTGGGCGAGCATCAGGGCGACCGAGTCAAAGTAGGCACTGCGGCGGATGATGCCGACGGTCGGCACAGTCAGACTCCCAAACGGTCAGACTCCCGAGCAGTCAGAGCCCCGAACAGTCAGAGCCCCGAGGCGCAGGTATCGACTAGATTCCCAGCCGGCGGAGGAGATTCCTGTGACCTGTACGGACCTTGTGCCTAGCGCACGAGGCGATGACCGGACCACTCACGCCGGGTCTCGACGAGCGGGTGACCTACATAGGGAACGGGACGGCCGGCGACGAGGCTCCGCGGCATCTGCACCGCGCCCACGGCCTGAAGCCGCTGCGATCGCACGACCCGCGCCGGCCAGGTCGAGGCCGCCTGTTGGATCATGGCCACCGCCCGGTTGAGCTGCGCGTCCTCGGGACTGCCGATCGGCGCGCCGCTGCTGGAGAGTTCGACGTCCGGTTCCAGACCCTTGCCCTCGAGGTCACGTCCTGACGGCGTGAGGTAGCGCGAGATCGTCAGCCGCAGCCCGCTGCCGTCGCGGAAGCGGTAGACCGCCTGCACCGTCGCCTTTCCGTAGGTACGGGTGCCGACCAGTTTGATCCCGGCGTCCTGCAGCGCGCCTGCGACGAGTTCCGAGGCGCTGGCGCTGCCGCGGTCAACCAGCACGATCAGGGGGCCCAGGTACTTCGGCTCCCGCGGGCGGACGGCGTAGGCCGTTGACTGCCCTCGCCCGGTCTCCAGCGTGACCACCACGCCCCGTTCGAGGAAATGGCTGGCGATGTTCACCGACGCGTCCAGCAGCCCGCCGGGGTTGCCGCGCAGGTCGAGCACGATCCCTCGGGCGCCGTCCTGGATGAGCGCCTTCAGGCCGGCGGCCACCAGGTCGGGCGACGACTGCGTGAACTGTGTGAGCCTCAGATAGCCGACCCCCGACGACAGGATCCTGGTCGTGACGACGCGCTGCTGCAACCGCCGGCGCGTGATCGTGAACGCGAGCAACGCCTCGTCTCCCTGGCGCCGGATCGTCAGGACGACCGGCGTTCCCTCGTTGCCGCGGATCATCTGGCTGACCTGCTCCAGGGAGTGCCCGGTGGTGGACACCCCATCAACGGCGATGATGACGTCGCCGGCGCGCAGCCCGGTCTCGCTGGCCGGCGAGTTCTCGAGCACCTCGGTGATGACGACCTGGCCGTTCTTCTCCTCGATGACGATGCCGACGCCCACGAAATCGTCGCCCCGGGTGCGCCGGACAAACTGCGCGAAGGCGTCGGGAGGATAAAAGGCACTGTTCGGATCGCGCAGCGACGCCACCATCGCGGTGACCGCCGCATAGACGACGGCAACGGGCCGGATGCGGGCCGTCGCCTGCACCAGCTCGATGCGATGGATGAACGTGTCGAGGTCAGCCCGCTCATCCCCGGTGAGGTTCAGGGTGCTCAGGCCCTGGGGCTGGCCCTCCTCGCGCAACACGGTACGCAGCCCGGCATCGGCACCGCGCAGCAGCTGTTCTGACGTGGGACTGAACAGGCTCTCGTCGCGCAGGACCCGGTAGGTCTCGATAAAGAGGGCGAGGCCGAACTCGTTAGTCTGTGCCCGGACCGGCGGCGCCAGGATCCCGATGGCAAGGACAACTGCAAGCAGAATTGGGATCAGGCGCCTGTACACGACTCACCCCGGCCGGTGGTTTTGTATTTAATGCCTTATACGATTCATCGTCTCAAAAGGTTTACCTTCCCAGGAGGGCGGGGCGCTAGGCGCCCTCACCAAGGCCCGTGCACGGGGGAGTGAGGCTTCCCTCCCCCGTGCCAGACGGGCGGCGGCTTGCGGCCCGACGAACGATGCGGTCGCTTCCCGCGAACCCATGGCAGCCCTGCACCCACGAAGATGAGCCACGCCGTCAAGGGCGCGTCGGCGGCCGCTCCGGTCTTGCGCGGCTCCGGCCGGTGGGCGCCGGGGCAGATCGGGTAGAGGAAGTTCCGGCCGCCCAGGTCGTCGTTGGTCAGCCCCGCGTGCACCGGCTCTGGCCTGCCCCTGCTGCTGTTCATCACCGCCCTGGCGTCCAGGTTGGACGAGGGGCGGAGTCCGCGGGCCGGATCCTGACAATCGATGGGGATCACATTGGTCGGGTCGTTGTCGCTGTCGAAGTTGCGATGCGGGAATTCGTTGGGGTGATCGAGGACCAGGGCATGACCGATCTCGTGCAGGAGCAGGGACTCGAAGTGATTGCATCCGCGGCCGGCCAGCGTGGGGTCGAGGTGGTAGCAGGTGGGCGCGGTGGTGTTGAAAACGATGTCGGCACTGGTCAGCGTCCCGCCGGGCAAGAGGCGGCCGTTCGTGCCGCGCGGCTGCGCAAATACGTACCAGAAGCCCGTGTAGGCCGCGAACCCTCGCACCCTCGCGAATTCATCCTCGCGCAGGGCAAACAGGTCGATCTCCGCGCCGAAGCCTTCCCAGGGCCGGGGGTGGCCGGCGGGAGGGAGCGTCGGCGCAATCCGACCGGAGACGTCGGGGAACCGGAGGACGGGATGCGAGGCTGACCACCGGCTGAAGGCGCGCTGGATCGCCTCCTGAAGGCGGTCGCAGGTGGGCGCCGGGGTGTCGATGAACCGCGGGAGGATCCGGGCACAGTAGTCCGGCGTGGCGGCGTACTCGAGGCCCCCGCCGAGACCACGAACCCGATCTCCCACCAGCGATTGGGGCACGTGACTCCATCGGGCGACCTGAAGCAGGTCATCCGACGGGTCGTTAGGCGTTCCGTTGTCAAAGACCTCGTCAACGGTGAAGCCGTAGGCCAACGGCACAACGGCCCAGGCCAGCAGGACGGCCAGGCACATCGTGCCGATGGCCATAACGCCCCGCATGCCGCACCTCCCAGTACCTCGCACCCGACGCCGCATCGCAACCCGCCCCGAGCCGCGGCGGCTAGATGGCCCCGTCGACCACCGACCGGCCCAGCGCGTGCCGCAGGGCCAGCGCCCCGGCCAGTTCGTCGAACTCCGCCCGGGCCAGCGCCACCTCGGCCTGGACCAGCGCCGTCTGCGCGTCGATCACCTCGAGGAATGGTCCGGCGCCGGCGGCATAGCGGCCCTGGGCCAGGCGCAGCGACTCCTGCGCGAACGCCAGCCCGGCCCGCGCGCTCTCGATCCGCGCCCGCCCGTCCAGAATACTGAGGAAGGCCTGAAGGCTCTGCTGCTGGACCGAGAGCCGGGTCGTCTCGATCCGGGCCTTAGCAGCAGCCAGGTTGGCCGTCGCCTCGGCGACAGACGCCGCCACCCTTCCGGCGTCGGAGACGGGATAGCTCACTGTCGAACTGATGGACCAGGAATTGGGCTGCGTGGTGGGATTGTACGACTGGGACGCCCGGCCGTCGAGGGTCACCCTGATGCCTCCGCCGGCCTGTGCCAGCGCCAGCGCGGCCTCCGCAGCCTCGATCTCGGCCAGGACGCGCTTGACCTCAGGACGCTCGTCCACCAACCCGACCAGGGCGGCAGCGGCCAGGGTCAGCCGCGGGGGGGCGGGCGGCGGCGCCGCCGCGATCGGCGTGGCGGCTGGCTGGCCGACGGCGGCGTTGAGCGCGGCCTTCGTCTGGTCCACCGCATTGCGCGCGGCGATCAACTCGCCCTCGGCGGCGGCCAGACCGGCCTGCGCCCGCACCACGTCGGCCCGGGCGACGACGCCGGCGCGGAACTGGCCCTCCGCCAGCCGCAGCAATTCCTGATTCTGCACGACGATCTGTTGACGCAACTGGACGTTCCGTTCCGCCCGCAGGATGTTCACGTAGGGTACGGCCACGGCCAGCGCCACATCCTGCCGGGTGGCTTCCAGCGCCATGCGCGCCGCCTTGAGGTTTGCCTCGGCCTGGCGCACGGCGTGCGCGATCTGCCCGCTGTCATACAGGACATAGGACGTGCTGATCGTCGCTGATGTGCTGAGCCCCTGGACCGCAGTCGAGCTCGTCCCGCCTGAGACCCCGGGGCCCACAGACACGGTCACGGTCGGGCCCCGCCCGGCCCGCGCCAGCAGCACGCGGGCCTCCGCCGCGACCACCGCCTGCCGTGCGGCGGTGATCTGCGGATTCCGCTGGTCCGCCGCCGCGGCGAGATCGGCCAGCGACAGCGGCCGCGGGACCTGCGCGGCGGCGGTGGCCGGAAGGACGAGGTGGGCCAGCAGCACAAGAACAAGCAGCGGCACCGTGGTGCGCATCGACGCCTCCTGCAACCGGTTGTTGGGGATCAGGATCTGATTCGCCGTTCCAGGTAGCGAATCATCCGCTCAAACGCGCCCTGCCGCACCGCTGCCCGCTGCTCATCGGTCATGGCCGCTCCAGGACCCGCGCCCGGCCCGGCCCCCGGTCCGCCCTCCCCGCCGATCCCGGGCGCGCCCGCTCCAGGGGCACCCGCGCCGGGTGCGCCGGCCTCCGCGCCCTGGACGCGCTGCCGCTCCTGGAAGCGCCGGCGGGCCTCCTCCAGCGCGACGCGCTGCTCCGGCGTGAAGCTATCCCGGATGGCGCGGACGATCACCACCGTCGCCTCATAGTCCGACGTCGGGATGTCCTTGAGGGCCTTGACGAACGGCAGGATCTTCTTGATCTGCTCCTTCGTCAACTGGGTCTCAGGGTTGCGCTCCAGCGTGCGGATCGCCACGATGACACCGAATCCCGGGTCGCGGGCGCGCTGGGGCTCCGCGGGGGTCTGGCTGCGGGTGTAGTAGACGCCGCCGCCGATCAGCACGATGGCCACCACCGCGAGCCCCGGCCAGAGCCAGCGCTTCCTCGTCATCAGGGTTCCTCCACCATTCGGGCCGGAGACGACCTGTCCCGCGGCAATGCCCCCCACCGCCCGCCTGCGCCCACGGCTATTCGTGCCGGAGCGCCACGATCGGATCCATCAACGCGGCCCGCCGTGCCGGATACAGGCCGAAGAACACGCCCACAGCCACCGCGAAGGAGAACGCCATGAGCACGGCCTGCACCGACAGCAGCGTGGCCCATCCCGCCAGCTGGTTGATCAGCCGCGAGCCGAGGATGCCGACCCCGATGCCGATGACCCCACCGGTGACACTCAGGCTCACCGACTCCACGAGGAACTGCAGCATGATGTCCCGCCGGCGGGCGCCCACCGCCTTCCGGATGCCGATCTCACGGGTCCGCTCGGTCACCGAGACCAGCATGATGTTCATGATCCCGATGCCGCCCACGATGAGCGAAACCGCGGCGATCCCGCCGAGCAGCGTGGTCATGGTCTGCGAGACGCCGGTGAACGCCTGCAGGATGTCGGCCTGGCTGCGGACAGTGAAGTCGTTGTCCTGGTTGGGCCCGAGCCGGTGGCGCCCTCGCACCAGTTCCGTCAGCGCGGCCTGGGCCTCGGTCATCTCTTCGGCGGAGGCGACCTGGACGTTGATCGCCCGGACATGCGTCACCCCGAACAACCGGCGCTGGGCGGTCGTCAGCGGCACGTAGACCACGTCGTCGCGGTCCTGGAACCCCGTCGCGCCCTTCTCCTCCATGACGCCGATCACCGTGAAGGTGACGCCGCGGATCTTGATGCGCTGCCCGATGGGGTCGCCCTCGCCGAAGAGCCGGTTCTGCACGGTCCTGCCGATCAGGGCCACCTTGGCCCGGGTGCGCATGTCCTCCTCGGTGAAGAACTGGCCGCGCTCGACCTTGAAGTTGCGGACCTCCTGAAATTCGGGAGTCACGCCGGAGACGGTGGTGTTGTAGTTCTCGCCGCGGAACTGCACTTGCTGGTTGCCCCGGGAGAATTCGGCGCTGACGCCAATGACCCTGGGGACTTCCCGTCGGATCGCGTCGGCATCCTCGAGCGTTAGCGTCTGCACAGCGTCGCCCCGGGCCACCCCGCCGAACTGCGCGACCCCCGCGAAGACGGTCAGGAGGTTGCTGCCCAGCGCCTGCACCCGCTCTGTCACGTTCTGGCGGGCGCCCTGCCCGATGGCGACCATGGCCACCACCGCGCCGACGCCGATGATGACTCCGAGCATCGTGAGCAGCGAGCGCAACGGGTTGGCGGCCAGCGCCCGCATGGCGATCCGGAACGACGCCGCCAGGCTCATCGGAGGGGCGCTCCCGGGCTGACGGTGCGGGTCCGCGTGGCCATGTCGCGGACGACCCGGCCGTCCCGGAACTGGATGAGCCGCCGGGCGTGCGCGGCGATCTCGGCCTCATGGGTGATCAGGACGATGGTGATGCCCTGGCTACACAGCCGGTCCAGCAGGGTCATAATCTCGCCGGCGGTCGTCGAGTCCAGGTTGCCGGTGGGCTCGTCGGCCAGGATGATCGAGGGCGACACCACCAGCGCGCGCGCGATGGCCACCCGCTGCTGTTCGCCGCCCGACAGCTGGGTCGGGAGGTGTCCGGCCCGCGCGCGCAGCCCGACCGCCTCCAGCGCGGCTAGCGCCTTCGCGCGGCGGTCCGGGGTCCCCGCGTAGATCATCGGCAACTCGACGTTCTCAACCGCCGACGTCCGCGGCAGCAGGTTGAACGACTGGAAGACGAAGCCCAGGCGCCGGTTGCGCAGCCGCGCCAGGGCCACGTCGTCGAGGGTGGAGACGTCAGTACCGTCCAGCAGGTACGTTCCCGCGGTCGGCCGGTCCAGGCAGCCCATGATGTTCATGCACGTCGACTTCCCGGACCCGCTGGGCCCCATGATGGCCACGAACTCGCCGGGGGCGATCGACAGGGAGATGCCCTGCAGCGCCTGGACCTCCACGCCATCCATGCGGTAGACCTTTTCGACACCGGTCATCCTGATGAGCGACATACGTGCCCCTACCGCCTTGGCGCCTGCTGCCTGGGGAACTGAGGGAGAAACGGGTTGGTCTGCTGGGGGCGCGAGGAACCGGAGTTCGGTCGGCGGGAGGGGCCGAGATAGATCACCTGCCCGGCCTCGACGCCCCGGACGATCTCGACCATCCGGCCGTCGGTGGCCCCGGTCTCGACCACGACCGGCGTCAGCGTCTCGCCTTCCACCAGGATGAGAATCTTGGCATCCTTCCCGCGCACCGCCTCCGCAGGGACCTGCAGCACGTTCTCGCGGCCGGTCACGATGAACTCGGCGTCCACGCTCATGCCGAGGCGCAGCGCCTGCCGGGGATTCTCGATCTCGACGACCACCTGGTACTGCCGCACGTTCTGGACCACGATGGCCTGGGGCGCGATTCTGGTGACCTTCCCCGTGAAGACGTCTTTGGGCAGCGCGTCGGCTATCACCTTGACCGGCATGCCCACGGTGATCTGCGCGATGTCTGATTCGTCCACCATCGCTGTGGCCTGGATGACCCGGGTATCGGCGATGGTCATCACCAGCGTCCCGCCGCCGGTCAGGCCGCCGATGACGGTCTGACCCACCTGCACCTGGCGGCGCGCGATGATACCGGCGATCGGCGCTGTG
>JACQHU010000156.1 GCA_016198805.1 Armatimonadota bacterium | reverse complement strand
CGACCAGGTCGACGACCTCTTTCACGCGGGCCGCGATGGCGGCCCGGGACTCCCCAGCGACCTTCAGCGGGTAGGCGATGTTCTCGAACACGGTCATGTGCGGCCAGACGGCGTAGTCCTGAAACACCATGCCCAGCCGTCGCTGCTCCGGCGGGACGAAGACGCCGTCGTCGGGCGCGCTGACCACCCGCCCGCCGATGGCGATCTGCCCGCGCGTGGGGACTTCCAGCCCGGCGACGCACCGAAGCGTCGTGGTCTTGCCGCAGCCGCTGGGGCCCAGCAGCGTGAAGAACTCCTCGGCGCCGATGGTGAACGCGACGGCCTGGACGGCCACCACACCGTCGAACGTCTTCCACAGGTCGGACACCGTGACCGCGTCCACCCTAGAACCCCACCTGCCCGCCGGTGGCCCGCCGCACCGCCAGGTTGCTCCCCAGGATCAGACCCAGCACTAGCACCGAGAGCGCCGCGGCGATCTGCGTGTACCCCGAGTCCTGCATATTGAAGATGATTACGCCGATGGTCTCGGTGCGCAGCCCGAAGAGCAGAATCGACATGGTCAGTTCGCGGAAGGCCGGCATGAACACCAGGATCCAGCCCGCGACCATCCCCGGCTTGACCAGAGGGACGATCACGTCGCGCAGGGCCGCCAGCGGCCCGGCCCCGGCCACGCGCGCAGCCTCTTCCAGCGATCCGTGAACCTGCTGGAGCGTCGCCGCGGTCGTGCGCAGCGCGTAGGGCAGGTAGGCGACCAGGTACGCGAGCAGCATGATGCCCAGCGTCCCATAGAGCGCCAGCGGGGGCCGTGACCAGGCCAGGATCATCGCAATCCCGATCACGGTGTGCGGGAGAGCGTAGGGCAACATCCCCAGCGCATCCAGCGCCGCGGCGCCGCGCAGCTTGGCCCGGACGCGCGCGTACGAGATGAACGTACCCAGCACCATGGTGAGGGTCGCGGCGGCAATCCCGAGCACCGTGCTGTTCCATAGCGCCCGCCGGATGTTCTCCTGGTCGATGACGTAGGCGTAGTGCCGCAGGGTCATGCTGGCGGCGGCCAGCGGCGCGCCGTAGTACTTGAGGAACGACGTCAGCAGCAGGGCGAAAATGGGCAGCACCGCGATCACCACGACCATGAGGATGCTGACGCCGAACGCGACCCCTCGGAGGCGACCGAGCCGCAGGACCTGGGGATGGATCGACTTCCCGGCCACGACGGTGTATCGACCTTCGCCGCGCTGGAGCCGCCACTGCGCGGCGAGTGCGCCGCCGGCCACCACCACCAGGAGCATCGACTCTGCGGTGGCCAGCGCGAAGTCCGGGATGTTCAGCGCCGAGTAGATGCTCGTGGTGAGGACGTAGAAGCGCGCTCGGATGCCTAGCAGCGCCGGGATCCCGAAGTTGGCAATGGAGCCGATGAACGCCAGGATGCCGCCGGCCAGGACCGCGGGGGCCACCAGCGGGATCGTCACGTCGCGCATCACCCGCAGGCTGCCGGCGCCGCTGGTTCGCGCCGCCTCCTCGAGGCTGGCGTCCATCCGCTGAAGGGCGCCCGAGACCGTCAGGAAGACGAATGGGAAGTAATGGATGGCCGTGACGAAGGCGATGCCCCAGGCGCTGTAGACCGAAAACGGGGCCTGGGGCAGCCCCAGCAGGTGCAGCAGCGGCCGCATGAGGTAGCCCTGCGGTCCCAGCAACTGCGCCCAGGCGATTGCCCCGAAGAACGGCGGGATCGCGTAGGGGACGACCAGCAGCGGCCGCAGCCAGGCCTTACCCGGCATGTCCGTTCGGACCAGCAGGAAGGCCAGCGCGGTGCCGGCGATCATGGCCGCGACCGTGGACGCCAGGCCGACCCAGATCGTGTTCATCAGGGCGCGGAGATTCCCCGGCTGGCCCAGCGCCCGCTGGTAGTTGCCCAGGCTCAGGGCACCGTCCACCAGCGCGCTCCTCCAGACGACCTGGGAGACGGGCCAGACAACCAGGCCCACCAGGGTCAGCGCGGCGACGCCAAGCAGGACGGCGCGGGGATCGAGAGGACGGGCGGACGGACTCACTCAGCGCATCATGATCTGCTCGAACTTCGAGCGGATCTCTGCGGCATTCCTGGCCGCCCACTCAAAGGGGATCGGCAGTGATTTGATCTCCGAGGCCCGCGGCTGGCCTTTCGGCGGGTCGACGTCCGCCCGGACCGGAACGACGCCCTGGGAGGCCAGAAACCGCTGCCCCTCGACGCTGAGGACATAATCGACAAACCGCCTGGCGGCCTCGGGGTTGCGGCTGCTCTTCGTGATGGCCACAGGGCTGGGAACCGATACGGCCCCCTCCTCCGGCCAGATGATGGCCAGCGGCGCGCCGTCCTGAATCAGGCCGTAGACGATGAAGTCCAGCGTCATGCCCACGCCGAACTCGCGCGCCGCCAGCCCGCGCGCGACCTCCGTGTTGCCCCTCAGGACCTGCATGTTTTCCCTGCGCGCGCGCTCGAACCAGGCCCAGCCGTACTTCTGCACGAAGGTCGCGATGGTGACAAAGACCGAGCCGGAGAACAGCGGGTTGGGCATCGCGGCCGTCTTCCCGTAGCGGGGGAGGTCCGTCCAAGACTTCGGCGCCGCGCGCACCGGGATCAGCGTGGTGTTGACCGCGATGATCATATTGATCAGGCGACCGGCGATGAAGTGGAAGCCCGGATCGCGGAAGTCGGCCGGGACGAAGTGCGCCTCGGGCGATCGGTACGGCTGCAGCTGTCCGCGCTCGCGGAGCGTGATGAAGATCGGCGCATCCGCCAGCCACAGCAGGTCAGCCCGGATTCCGCCGGTCTCCATCTCGGCGAAGATCCGCTTCTCGATCTCGGTGCTGCCGGACCGGAGGATCTCCAGTTTGATCTGGGGGTGCTTTCGCATGAACGCCCGGCCGAACTCCGTGGCCAGTTCCTGCGGCACCGACGTGTAGAGGACGACGGTCCCCGAGGCCTGTTGCGCGCCGGCCGGCGCGATGCCTGCCAGGCCCACGGCAATGGCAACCAGCACACGTGTGAGGACAGCCGGGAACCGGATCATCCGCATCAGGTCTCGCCTCCCGTCAGTGTCCATTCAGCGGCCCCGCCGGGCTCCCCTGCAGTGAATCGGATTCCCCCGTCGTGCCGGGGCGCATCGAGCGGGAGGATGGCGCCACGCCGCGCAGAACAGTGCGGCCAGACAACGGCACGGTCAGGGAGCCATCGGTGAGCCCACCGTCTCCATCTGATCCGCAGGCCGGCCTCCGGCAGAGCTGGCAGGTGGTCCACACCATCTGGCTGGCAGAACTCGTCGTCGTGGTCGTCCTGTGGATCGGCCTGCCGATGTTCCTGCCTCGCGCTGTCGATCCAGAGCGGAGCGCCGGGATCATCCCGCTGATCTTCTACGCCGTCGGCGCCGCTCACGTGGCGCTGGCCTGGTGGGTCAAGGCACGAGCGTTCGCCGCCGCCCGCCAGCGCGGCGCGGAGATGGGCCTTGGAGGCCTCCCGGGCATCGCCGGTTCGGCGCTGGTGGTGGTGAACCTGGTCATCACGCCGGCGATCCTCGGCCTGGTGACGTACCTGGGATTCGGTGACCGGACCGCGCAGAGCGTGCTGTCCGTGATGAGCCTGGTCGGCCTGGCCCTGGCGCGGCCGGACCTGGACCAGTGGGAAGAGGTCATGAAGGTGGCGCGGATCGATGCGGATCGTCCTGCTCGAAGGTGATCAGACCGGACAGGAATTGCTGCTGGAGGCGATCCGGGTCCTGGACCCGGACCTGCTCGGCATCCCCATCACGTTCGAGCGCTTCGACCTGAGCCTGCGCATCGCGCCTCTCGCATTTGCCGCACCCATCGGGTCCGGCGACTTCGCGCGCGCTCTATGAGTCCACGTTCGAGGCCGTGCAGGCCGGCGTCCGGACCCTCGACCTTGGCGGCGAGGCCACCACCAGCGACTTCACCGACGAAGTCGTCCGCCGGTTGCGCTTGAAGCTGGAGGTCTGGCGGAGCCTCGGACGCGCCTAGCGCCGTCCGGCTGTCGGACCAGGAGCGCCGGGCAGACTAAATGCCTCCTCCTTCGGGCAAGACCCATGTAGACGCCGTCAGCCGGTCCAACCGGTCCGGGGTCAGGAGGGGGACGCCACGTGTTCGGACGTGCATCCAGGACCGCCAGCCTGTGGGCCGTGATGGCCACAGCACTGGCCACCGCACACGTCAGCGCAGCGGACCTCTCGGTGGCGGCATACTTCCCGATGACCCCGGGCACCGTCTGGACCTATCGCACCAACACCAGCGGGGAAGTCCAGATGCGCGTCGGCCCCTGGGCCCGCGTCGGCGGGTACGACTGCCGGATCATCGAGACGATCGTCTCCGGCTCGACGACCCAGCGCGAGTGCTACCGGGTCGCCGCTGACGGCGTCTACGCGCACCAGCGCACGTACGCCGACGGCAACCTGCTCCTGGAACCGCCGCAGCGGGTGCTGGCCGCGCCCGTCGTCGTGGGACAGGTCTGGCAGTGGATTGGCCGGGCCGGCGACCAGCAGGTGACGTTCCAGTACACCTGGGCCAGGCGGGAGATGACCGCCGTGCCGGCCGGTCAGTATGAGGCCATGCAGTTGTACTTCGAAGGAAACATCGGCCCCCAGGTGCGAATCCAATCGTGGCGATGGTTCGCGCGCGGCGTGGGAATGGTCAAAGAGGACTCGATGCTGGCCCAGGGACAGCAGATGATCCGCGTGTACGCCGAACTCGTCTCCGTCACCACCGGCCGGTGACACCGGGGCGCCGCCCCTTCCTCCGCGTTCCCTTCCTCCGTGTTCTCATCCTTGCGCTCCTTGTCCTGGCGGTCGCGCCGCCTGTGGTGGCCAAGAGCTTCATCTTCACCCGCGTGGCGGTCGACGCCTCCGTGGGGCAGGAGGGCAGCCTCGGCCTCACCGAGGCGCGGACCTACGCGTTCGATGGGTCGTTCACCTGGGCCACCCGCCGCGTGCCGCTGCCTCGTGCCCAGCGCATTCACAGCATCCGCGTCGCCGACGAGCGCGGTCCGTATGTGCAGTCCGCCTCAGGCGAACCGGGCACGTTCACGGTCAGGCGCGACGATGAGGGGGTCGGGATCCGCTGGAACTTCCGCGCCTCTGACGAGTCGAAGACGTTCACCCTCGCCTACGTCATCGAGGATGTGGTCACGGTGTACGATGATGTCGCGGAACTGTACTGGAAATTCATCGGGCCCGACTGGGACGAGCCGAGCCGCGATGTTGTCGTCACAGTTCGGCTGCCGGCGCGGATTCCGGCCAGCCAGATCCGCGTGTGGGGTCACGGCCCGCTCCACGGGGAGGCCAGGCCCGTGGCGGCGGGCGCGGTGCTGACCGTGCGCGACCTGCCCGCCCGGACCATGGTGGAGGGGCGTATTCTGTTTCCCAGGGAGGCCGTGCCCGGGGCGCGCAACCGGAAGGCCGAAGTGGCGCTGCCGCGTATCCTCAGGGAAGAGGGCGCCTGGGCCGCGCAGGCCAACCGCACGCGCCTGTTCCAGCGAGTCCTCCTCATGGGCTTCTCCGCGCTGCCGATCCTGGCCATCGGTGGATGGCTGATCCTCTACGTCATCTACGGCCGCGAGCCCATTCCGCGCCCGCCGGAAGGCTACTATCGTGAACTGCCGGCTGAGTATTCCCCGGCCGAACTCGGCGTGCTCTGGCGCTTCGGCTCCGTACAGCCTGCAGACTTCGTCGCGACGATCCTCGATCTCGTCCGACGCGGATACATGAAGGTGGAAACCGCCACCGAGCAGGGGCTGATCTTTCGGGACGAGACGTACACGCTGGAGCGCACCGGGAAGCACGACGGTCTTGGTCCCTCTGAGGCCGAGGCGCTGGCCATCCTGTTCGGGTCAAGCCGGGCTGAGGGCGAGCGTGTGACGATCTCGCGCCGCAAGGGTCTGCCCGCAGAGGCCAAGCAGCGGATGACGACCCGCTTTTCGACCTGGCAGGGGAGTGTGAAGCGCGCCGCCCGGGCGCACCGGTTCTTCGATGAGACAAGTTTCCGGATGCGGTGGGTCGCGCTGGTCGTCGGACTCATGGGATTCCTGGGGGCGATCGCAACTCTGGGCGTTGGAGCGGCGCTGAACGTCCCGGGCCTGACGGGTGTCGCCATCGCGAGTTGCGTCGGCTGCCTGGCGCTCACGGCCGGCAGCGGCGCGGTCATGCGGCGATCACAGCGGGGCGCCGACGACCTGCGACGCTGGCAGGGGTTCCGCCAGTTCCTGCTCGATTTTTCCGAGATGCCGCGGGCCGAGCTCCCATTGCTGACCCTGTGGGAACAGTACCTGGTCTACGCGGTGCCGCTCGGCGTCGCTCACCGGGTAGTGGAACAACTGAAGCAGATCTATCCCGCGGAAGCCCTGGTACAGTCGCCCACCCTTCACATGTGGTCGTCTCCCGCCGGCAGAGGCGGTGGGGGCGATCCCCTGGGGGCGTTCTCCGCATTCACCACGGCCTTTTCCGCCGTCACGTCGTCGGCGACCTCGCCGAGCGGGGGCGGCGGAGGGTTCTCCGGGGGCGGCGGAGGGTTCT
>JACQHU010000155.1 GCA_016198805.1 Armatimonadota bacterium | reverse complement strand
TAGCCATCGTCGGCTTTTCGCCGGCTCCCCGTCGGATCGGCACCTGCGGCGACCCGCGGCGGCCGCATCCGGTGCCGTTCAGCCGCTACGCGCTGCACTTTCACAGGCAGCGCGACGGGAGCCGCGGGAGCCGGGTGGCGAGCGTAGCTATCTACGACGGGGCCGGCGACGGCATCCACGCCCACGACTCCTACGGCGTGCTCGTGGAAGACGTGGTCGTCTACAACCAGGGCCGCGCGGTCATCTCGGACGACATGTCGCGCCAGCACGGTCACGGCATCTACCTTGAGGCGTCGACCATGGTGAGGGGACACAACACCTGCGCGCCCGTGCCGGACTCCGGGGCTCGCGAATGGCGCATCGATCGACCGCTCGTAATGAAATGGGGGCCGGCGACAGGCTGTCTCCGGTGCTCCGGGATCTGGCTGGGGTTCGGGCCCGGCGCCTATGTTCTGGGCGCATACGCCTCGGGCGGGCGGGCTGTTGGCATCCACTGGTGCGAAGGGTGCGGGAACCCGGGCTCCACCTACCTGCCGAATGAAGAGCGCGTGCCCCGGGTCTTGCGGGCGACGGCCAGTGGCAACTTGGAAGGCTTCTTCTGGTGGACGAACCAGACGCCCGAACAGGCCATCGTTGACCTGCTGTCATTTGGCAACAACATCGGCTTCGATCTCGGCGCCTACAGTGTGCGCTGGTGGGTCTACGGCCCGCGCGCGATCGGCAACCGCCAGGTCCAGTTTCTTCACCACGCCGCAGGGACGCGGTTTACAGGCTTTCTGGCCGACGGCAGAGGGAACGGCTCCGACGGGATCTGGATCGCACCCTACTCGACCCCATCGAGTGACGACACGCTGTATGAGGCAGGGGTGATCCGCGGGACGGGCACCGCGGCGACCTTTGAGCCCTGCCTCCAGTCGCGGGCCTGCGGCAGTGAATTGACCCTGATGCAGTTCAACCGGGTGATCTTCACCGGCAACCCCCTGTTGCGGTTCGTGAATCATCCCAACGTCCTCTCGACCTGGCGGATCCGCGACCAGGCTGGGCTGACGCGTCCAGGCCGCTTCACGCTGTACCATCCGAACCGGGTCGGGGTCGGCGGCGTCTACGACACCAACTACATCGCCCTGCGCGTGGACAACGACTCAACCAGCACCCTGCTCCGGGCACCCCGCGCCCGCTGGTCGACGGCGACGGGATGCGCCCGGGATGAAGATGCAGTCGGCGACCGGCCGACCCTGTGCCTGGCCACCGATGCCCGCACCGTGGAGTTCTATGTGGAGAACAACATTGTGGCCACTGTCCTCGTCGTGGCGGGCATCGCGGCCACCAGAATCGACCTCAGCACCTGGCCGCACCGGCGGGCGTACGTCTACGCCAGAGCCATCGGCACCAACGGCCGGTCCAACTACAGCCGTGTGCTGCGCCTGATCAGTAATCCATAGCCGCCAGCTGCGGATCCTGCCTCGATCGCCGTCCTGCTGGCGACCGGCGGGTGGGGGAAGCG
>JACQHU010000151.1 GCA_016198805.1 Armatimonadota bacterium | reverse complement strand
TCGATCTTCCAGACGGTCCGCGACATCAACGCGCAGGGCGGGACCGTGCTGCTGGTTGAGCAGAACGCCTTCATGGCGCTGTCCATCGCGCACCGCGCCTACGTGCTGCAGACGGGCGAGGTCATCCTCCAGGGGTCGGCGGCCGAACTTCGCGAGAACCCCGAAGTGAAAAGGGCCTACCTGGGCGGATAGGCTGGCAGATCGGCCGCCTCCCAATGCGGACCGGCGACACGCCCTAACGTAAGTGGCATTCCCGCGCGGGGATCAGGCGCTGATCAAGCGCAGAAAGATAGGCACCAGGATAGAAAGAACCACGAGACTGAGAATCCAGTAGAACTGGCGGTCGGAATTCCCGGCCGCCTGGCAGGGCTCGGGTCAGTCCCCGTTCCGGGGAAGCGTAAACGTGAACACCGTGCCCTTGCCCGGTGTGCTCGACACCCGAATCCGGCCGCCGTGTGCCTCGACGATGTGCTTGGTGATGGCCAGGCCCAGGCCGCTGCCGCCGCCGGGGGTGGCCGCGCGCGAGCGGTCGGTCTTGTAGAACCGCTCGAACACGTGCGGCAGGTCCTGCTCGGCGATCCCCGGGCCGGCATCCGCGACCGCAACCTCGACCTCGCCGTTGCTGCATCGCCAGATGACGGAGATCCGCCCGCCGTCCGGCGTGAACTTGATCGCGTTGTCCAGCAGGTTCGTCAGCACCTGCGCCAGGCGGTCGCGGTCCGCCACGGCGATGACATCTTCGGGCGGGGCGTTCAGCTCGAAATCCCGGGAGCCGGCCAGCGGGCGCAGCCGCGCCACCGTTTCCTCCACCAGCTGGCCGACGTCGACCTGTCCCAGGTCCAGGATGACGCGGTTGTCCTCGAAGCGGGAGAGATCGAGCAGGTCGTCGACAAGCTTGACGAGGCGGTTGGCTTCCTTATCGATGATCTCCAGGAAGCGCCGGCACGTGGATTCGTCGCGCATGGCGCCGCCCAGCAGGGTTTCGGCGAATCCCTTGATGGATGTCAGCGGCGTGCGCAGCTCGTGCGACACATTGGCCGTCAGTTCGCGGCGCAGCCGCTCCAGGCGCCGCAGCTCGGTCACGTCGCGCAGCACCGCTACCGCGCCGATGGGTGCCCCGCCGTCGCCGGCGATCGGGGCGCAGTGGACCTCGACCAGACGATTGCCGACCTCAGCGGGTGGGAGCTCCTCGGCGGTGACGCGCCCCTGGGTCGCGGCCTCGGCCAGGACCGTCCGCAGGCGCGGGCCGAGCGGGGGCGTCACGTTGCCGGAATCGGAGGCCCCGGGCGCGCGTAGCAGCTCGGTGGCGGCCTGGTTCGCCAGAATGACGGCGCCCTCCCGATCGGTCGCGACGACGCCGTCCATCATGCCTGAGACGATCGCCTCGAGCTTCGTGCGCTCCGCCGACAGGCTGCTGATCATCCCGCGGAGACGGTCGGCCATCCGGTTGAACATGTCACCGAGTCGGGCGATCTCGTCGGCCCCGTGGGGCCGCACGGGCTGACTGAGGTCGCCCCCGCTGATCCGCGCGGCGCCGGCGGTCAGTTCGTCAATCGGCTCAACGAGGCTGCGGGCGAGCAGCCAGCCCACGACCCACGCGACCACCAGACCGATCGCCAGCCCCAGGCCCAGCTGCGGGATCATGCGCCGCAACTGCACCCAGACCCATCCGGTGGGGACGGAGACACGCACGATGGCCAGGGGCTGTCCGGGCACGACGACCGGGGCTGCGGCAAAAATGCGCACCTGGCCGTTCGCGTCGCGGTGCATGTTCTCCCTGGCGCAATCGGCCGTCCGATCCCCCCGGGCGACGCATGCCGCGACGGCATAGAGATCCGGCGCCACAGCCCGGTCCATCGTGGCGAGGGCAGACTCGGCCAGGACGCTGATGGTGGCCTCCGGGCGCCATTTGAACTCCTGGGCCATTCGCTCCAGCCTGGCGGGAGAGGTGCCGCCTTCCTGGCCGTATTCCTGCAACATGCGGCTGATCAGGCGGGCCTGCGTGAGGATCACCGACCTGTACGTCGTCATGTACTGGACCTGCAGCCGCCAGGTCACGAAGGTGGCGACCAGGATGAGGCAGGCTGAGACCAGAAGGAGGTAGGACGCGGTTAGCCTGGCGCGGATCGATCGCTGCATCATGCCCGCACCCTCTTGCGTGACGCCGTGGGCGCGCGGAGTTTGTATCCGACGCCGCGCACGGTCATAATGTACGTCGGCTCCACCGGCTCGTCCTCGATCTTCTCCCGCAGCCGGCTCACGTGCATATCCACCGTGCGCGTGCTGCCATAGAAATCGTACCCCCACAGGTGTTCCAGCAGGAAGTCCCTGGTGAAGACGCGGTTGGGGTGCCGCATGAACAGCCGCAGGAGTTCAAACTCGCGCGCGGTCAGATCCACCGGCCGGGCGTCCAGCGTCACTTCATGGGTGGTCGGATCCAGCCGGAGCGCGCCGACCTCCAGCGGCTCCGCCGCCGGCGACGCGACCTCGCGGGCCCGGCGCCGGAGCACAGCCCGGACCCGCGCCACCAGCTCCCGCGGGCTGAACGGCTTCGTGACGTAGTCATCGGCGCCCAGTTCGAGGCCCACCACCCGCTCCAGTTCGCCGCCCTTGGCCGTGAGCATGATGATGGGGACAGACGTTTCACGCCGCAGCGTCCGGCAGACCTCCAGCCCGTCGACCCCGGGCAGCATGATGTCCAGGACGATGAGATCGGGCCGCTCGCTCCGGGCCTTCGCCAGCGCGCCTTCTCCGTCGCCGGCTGCCAGGACCTCAAAGCCCTCCTGCAGGAGGTTATACCGCACGAGTTCCACGATGTGCGGCTCGTCGTCGACCACCAGGATGCGCGTCGGCATGGCTCACATCACGAGTCTGATGTCGCCGCCCAGATAGGCGGTGACCGTGCTCAGGGCGGCGCCGACGACCATCAGCCCGCCGACCCACGCGCGTCTCAGGTCCGGCCGCCGCCAGCGGAGCAGGAAGCTCAGGCTGTAGAGCGCCGTCGTGACATAGGCCACCTTCTGGTGGAGGGCATGCTTGTCCACAAACGCCTGCCCGACGCCCTCCTGCACCAGCGGGATGGCATCGCAGAATCCCAGGTAGATGGAGAGCAGCGCCCCCAGGATGCCCAGACCGATCAGGTACTGCGCCGCCCGCGCATAAAACTGGTTGCGGCTGGTCAGATAGAACAGGTCGAAGAGGGCGCTGGTGAGCCACAGGGCCACCGGGAAGTGCACCGTAAACGGATGGAAGAGTGTCGTCTCGCGAAAGAGACCTCCCAGGACGCCTTTCCCCTTCGGGGGGCACAGGAGAAGAACCCACACTGCAGCCACTGTCGGATGATAGAGGAGCGGCATGCGACCTCCCGGGTTCCCGGATTTGCCATGCGGCCTACCGCAGGCTCTCTCCCACCGTGCTCAGCAGCGCCCCCACGCCCCGCGCCACGTTCCGGGCGGCGGTTATGTCCGTCATCTTGGCCCCCTTCAGCGCCAGGTCGTCGGTGGCTTCGACCACCGCCATCCAGGCCGCGCCGCCCGGCGCGCTCCGGAGGTCCACCAGGATGCCGCTTCCCTGTCCCTGGCAGGGGTTGAGCTCCGCCTGTGCGTAGTTCCGACCCCGCGGCCCCTCCAGGCAGTTCACGACGTGCGTGAGATGCGATTGGACGTTCCGGATGGACTCGGAGCCGGCCGCATTGTTCGCGTGGACGACCGCCGTGCGCAGCTGCGTCTTGACATCGCTTCCTCCGGCCGGCGGCTGATCATAGGTTCCGTACTGGGCGAAGGTGGAGCCAGCCAGAATCCCCAGAACCCCAATCAGGACCACTAGCCCTGGCACCGAGCGCTTCACAGCCAATCCCCCCCTGTGGACCCGCAGGTCCGAAGATGTGCTTCTGTACTGCACCTGCGATGCTCCTGCCAAGCCGTTGCGGCCGCGTCACGGACGGGTAACGGCCGTGTAACCTGCGAGAGCGACGGCCGGGCGCAGGAGTCCGCGGAGCGCGGTGTCGAAGCCTCTCGATGATGCAGCCCGCGACCACCACCACCGCCGACCTTTCAGCCACCGGTGCGGTCCTCCCGCGCAAGATGCGCGCCCTGGCCAAGACCGCGCCGGGGCCGGGCTTTGAACTGGTGGAGCTCCCGGTCCCGACACCCGGGCCGGCCGAGGTGCTGGTTCGTGTCGCGGCCGGTGGCATCTGCGGGACCGACCTCCACATTTATCGGTGGGATCCCTGGGCCAGGTCCCGCATCCGGCCGCCCCGGGTGATCGGCCACGAGTTTACCGGCACCGTGGTGGCGGTCGGTGATGGCGTCACCGAGATCGCCGTCGGCGAGCGCATCGCCGGGGAGAGCCACGTCGCCTGCGGGTGGTGCAGCCGGTGCCGCCACGGCGAGGCGCACATCTGCGAGCGCCTGGTGATGATCGGGGGCGACCTGGATGGGGCATTCGCCGACTACGTGGCGATCCCGGCGCGGAACGCCTGGCGGCTCGGCGCCGATATCCCCACCGAGATCGCGGCCATCATGGATCCGCTGGGGAACGCGGTGCACACCGCCCTGGCCACCGACATTGTTGCCCGAACCGTCGCCGTCATCGGCTGCGGCCCGATCGGCCTGATGGCGATCCCGGTCTGCCGGATGGCCGGCGCCGCGCTGGTCGTGGCTTCCGACATCAGCCCCGGGCGGCTGGCCCTGGCACGGCAGATGGGGGCCGATGTGGTGCTCGATGCGCGGACGGATAACGTTCCTGAGCGGATCCGGGCGCTGACCGACGGGCAGGGGGTCGACGTGGTCCTGGAGATGTCCGGCCACCAGGCCGCTCTGCGCGACGGCCTGCGGGCCGTCCGCAACGGTGGCTGGGTAGGCCTGCTCGGTCTGCCCGCCGCGTCCGTGGAACTCGATCTGGCCAACGATGTCATCTTGAAGGCCGTGCGCCTGGAGGGGATCTTCGGCCGGCGGCTGTGGCAGACATGGGAGCAGATGACCGCGCTTCTGCGCCGAGGGCTGGATGTGGCACCCGTCATCACCCACCGGTTCCCGCTGGAGCGGTTCGCTGAAGCTCTTGCGCTCCTGGAGTCCGGCCAGGCCGGGAAGGTGATCCTGACCCTTGAGAGTTGACCACGCGAATCCCCTGGCGTTTGTCGACGACCTGGTGCGCGACGCGCAGACGCGCGGCGTGTGGCGGTGGCCCAGGCTGCTGGAGAGCCCTCAGGAACCGATCGCGCGTTACGACGGGCGCGAGGTCGTCAACCTCTGTTCCAACAACTACCTGGGCCTGGCCACCCATCCCGCGCTCAAGGCCGCAGCCATCGAGGCGATCGAGACGCTGGGCGTGGGATCGGGCGCCGTGCGGACCATCGCCGGTAACATGGCCATCCATCAGGAACTGGAAGCGGAACTCGCCGCCTTCAAGCATACCGAAGCCGCGCTGCTCTACCAGTCGGGATTCACGGCGAATGCCGGCACGGTGGCTGCCATCCTGGAGAAGGGCGATGTGGTGGTCAGCGACGAGTTGAACCACGCCAGTATCATCGACGGCTGCCGGCTCTCGGGCGCCGAGAAGAAGATCTTCCCTCACAAGGACGTCGAAGCCGCCCGCCGGATGCTGGCCGCTTCGCGCGGCGCACGCCGGGTGCTGCTGATCACCGACGGCGTCTTCAGCATGGACGGCGACATCGCTCCTCTGCCTGATCTCGTGAACGCCGCCGGGGAATACGGCGCCATCATGATGGTAGACGACGCCCACGCCAGCGGCGTCCTGGGCCACCAGGGGCGCGGTACCGTGGATCACTTCGGCCTGCACGGCCGGGTGCACATCCAGGTGGGGACGCTCTCCAAGGCGTTTGCCGGGCTGGGCGGGTACGTCGCCGGCTCGCGGACGCTGATCGAGTGGCTGATGTACCGGGCGCGGCCGCTGCTGTTCTCCACGTCGCACCCGCCGTCTGTGGCCGCCTCGGCCCTGGCGGCGGTAAGGCTGGTGCAGCGGCAGCCTGAGGTGCTCAGCCGCCTCTGGGAGAGCACGCGCTTCTTCAAGGAGGGTCTGAAGCGCCTGGGGTTCGATGTCGGCGCCAGCGAGACGCCGATCACCCCGGTCATGATCGGCGACGAGACGCGCGCGATGCAGTTCTCCGACCGGTTGTTCGAAGAGGGGGTATTCGCGGTCGGCCTCGCCTTCCCGACGGTGCCTCGCGGTCGCGCGCGGGTCCGCACGATCGTCACCGCCGGCCACATGCGCGAGCATCTCGAGCGCGCCCTGGGGGCCTTCGAGCGCGCGGGACGCGCCCTGGGAGTGATCTAGCCTGGCTGCGCCATCCCGAGCGTTCATCGGGTTGCCCACGCCGGCCGACGCCCGGGCCCGCTATGCCGCCGCACTCCGGCTCGGCCCGCGAGGACGCGAGACCGTGCCGGTCCACACTGCGCTGGGCCGCGTGCTGGCAGCCGACGTGACCTCGCCGGCCGACCTGCCGCCGTTCGACAGGTCGGCGGTTGACGGCTGGGCGGTGCGGGCTGCCGACGTGGCCTCCGCCGAAAGCGACCATCCCGTGCGCCTGCGTCACGCCGGTGAGGTGCGGATGGGCGAAGCGGCGGCACTCACGGTGTCGCCCGGTGACGCGGTCAGGATACCCACCGGCGGCGTGCTGCCAGACGGCGCCGATGCAATCGTCATGCAAGAGCATGTGGAAGCTCACCTGCCGGTGATTCTGGTGCGGCGCGCGGTGCCGTCCGGTGACAATGTGGTGAGGCGCGGGATCGACCTGCGTGCCGGCGAGGTCGTCTTCCGGCGGGGACGCCGTCTGCGACCCGCAGACCTGGGCATGCTGGCCGGCCTGGGGCTCGCAGAGGTCGAGGTGACGCTCCCGCCGCGGGTGGCGATCCTGGCGACGGGAGACGAGGTCGTGGAGCCGGGGAGGCCGCTGGCTCCCGGCCGTGTGCGCGACATGAACAGTCCGGCGCTGGCCGGCGCGGTCCAGGCCGCGGGCGGCGTGGCGGTGCTGTGCGGTATCGTGCCCGATGAACGAGGCGCCGTGGAAGAGGCGTTGCGCCGCGCCGTGGCGAGCCATGAGATGGTGCTGGTCTCCGGCGGTTCGTCGGTCGGGGACCGCGATGTGGCCTCAGACGCCATCGCGGCGCTCGGGCCGCCGGGCATCATCGTGCATGGCATCGCCGTGCGTCCCGGCAAGCCAACGGTGCTGGCCGCATCAGGCGAGGTCCCGGTCATTGGCCTGCCGGGGAACCCTGTCTCCGCGCTGGTGATCTTCGATCTGTTCGCCAGGCCGGTCCTGGAAGGGTTGCTTGGTGTGGACCCTGCGTCACGGCCGTGGGACCTGGTCCGGGCACGCCTCGTGGCCGCGCTGCCGGCCGCGGGCGCCAGGGAAGACCACCGCCGCGTGCGGCTCGAGGCCCGGCCGGACGGCCTGTGGGCGGCGCCGCTGCCGGCGGGATCGCAGGTGCTCACGTCGTTGGTGCACGCCGACGGCATCGTGGTTGTCCCGGCCTCGTCGGCGGGCTACGCAGAGGGGGAAGAGGTGGAGGTCCGCCTGCTGTGAGGCGGGCCCCTGCGCGCAAGCCCCGCGCCTCGCGCGCGCGCGCCATGAAGACCCCCTCGCGCGTCCGCCGCCTCACGCACGTCGACCCGGCCGGTCGCAGCCGGATGGTGGACGTCTCGGCGAAGGCGGCTACGGCCAGGGTTGCCGTGGCGCGAGCGGAGATCCGCATGCAGCCTGCGACGCTGGCGCTGGTCAGGGCGAATCAGGTCGCCAAAGGCGATGTCCTGACCCTGGCACAGGTGGCGGGCGTGATGGCCGCGAAGCGCACCGCCGAGTTGATTCCTCTCTGCCACCCGCTGCCCCTGACCGACGTGGCGGTGCGCGTTCAACCCGACGAGCGGCTCCCGGGCGTCACCGTCGAGGCGGTAGCCCGCACCGTCGCCCAGACGGGCGTGGAGATGGAGGCGCTGGTCGCCGCGGCCACCGCGGCGCTGACCGTGTACGACATGTGCAAGGCCGCCGACCGCGAGATGACGATTGACCGCGTCCGCCTGGTGTACAAGCACGGGGGCCGCAGCGGGGAGTTCCGGCGGTCGGGGGAGTCCGGCTCGTGGCGACCCTGACCGGTCGGCGGGTCACGGTGCTGACGCTCAGTCAGACCGTTGCGGCCACCGGCAGGCAGGATTTGAGCGGGGAACTTGCGGTTGAACTCATGACCGGCGCGGGCGCGCAGATCGTCGCGCGGGACGTGCTCCCCGATGATCGCGAGGCCATCGCGACACGCCTGCGCGCCTACGCCGATGACCTCAAGGTGGATCTCGTCCTGACGACCGGTGGCAGCGGCATCGCAGCGCGCGATGTCACGCCGGAGGCCACGCTCGACGTCGTCGAACGGTTGGTGCCGGGCCTACCCGAACTGGCCCGCCAGCGCACCAGCGCGCTCACGCCGCTGGCCGTCCTGTCACGCGGCGTCGCGGGCATCCGGGGCCGCACCCTGATTGTCAATCTGCCCGGGAACCCCAAGGGGGTGCGCGAGTGGCTGGAGGTCCTCCTGCCGGTGCTGCCCCACGCCCTGGCGCTGCTGGCCGACGAGCCGCGCCCGTGGGGAACCCCCCATACGCCGTAACATCGTGCCGCCGGTCTGCGCGCGCCTGCGCACGCGACTCTGGTACCGGCCTTGACGCTCGTTCCTGCGGGCCGATATAATCGCCCTGCCGGGGAGGTGGCCCGGCGTGCGTTTACATGGGCAATGACCGGAAGCAGTAGGCCTGTCTTCCGCCGGCGCCGTCGGGCGCGGGAGAGAGTCGGTGGCGGGTGCGAACCGATCGGCGGAGCGGCTGAACTCGTCCGGGAGCCGCGGGGGCGACGGACCAAGGCCGGTCCAAGCCTTCGCCGTCTTCCCACGATACGGGGCCAAGCGGACTGACGCGTGGGGCAGTAGCTCAGGGGGAGAGCGCCTCTTTGGCGTAGAGGAGGTCGCGGGTTCGATTCCCGCCTGCTCCACCAGAAGCATCACGCGTCTGTCAACCAGGGTGGTACCGCGGAGGCCGTCTTCGTCCCTCGGGAAGAAGACGGCATGAGTGTTTTTCGGGAGCGTGGTCAGCCATGAAGGCATCGAGTCGCATCTGGTTCGACGGTCGGTTCGTCCCCTGGGACGACGCCAAGATCCACGTGGCCGCACACGTAGTGCAGTACGGGTCGAGCGTTTTCGAGGGCATCCGGTGCTACGAGACGAGGACGGGCCCCGCGGTGTTCTGTTTGGGGCCGCACCTGCGGCGCCTGGAGGATTCCTGCAAGATCTTCCGGATGGCCCTGGCGTACTCGCGGGCGGACCTTGAGCGGGCCATCCTGGAGACCGTGGGCAGTAACGGCCACCGGAGCTGCTACATCAGACCCGTGGTCTTCCGCGGGGTGGAGTCGTGGAGCGTCGAACCCCGCAAGTGCCCGCTGCACGTGGCCATCATGACCGTCGAGTGGGGCCGCTACCTGGGACCCGAGGCCATCGAGCAGGGCGTCGACGTGATGGTGAGTTCCTGGCGCCGCATGGCACCGGACACCCACCCGGGCATGGGCAAGATTGGCGGCAACTACGTCAACTCCGCCTTCGTGATCATGGAGGCCGTGGACAACGGCTACGCGGAGGGCATCGCGCTGGACGTGCAGGGCTATGTGAGTGAGGGGAGCGGCGAGAACATCTTCGTGGTGCGGGACGGGACGATTCATACCCCTCCGCTGGCTGCGTCGATCCTGGGCGGGGTGACCCGTGGCGTCGTCATGGCGCTCTGCCGTGACCTGGGGATCGAGGTGCGCGAGATGCCGATCCCGCGCGAGATGCTCTATGTGGCCGATGAGATCTTCTTCACGGGGACGGCCGCCGAGATCACCCCGGTGCGGTCCGTCGATCGCCAGCCGGTCGGACCCGGGCAGCGCGGGCCGATCACGCGGCACCTGCAGGAGGAGTTCTTCGGCATCACCGAGGGTCGGCTGCCCGACCGGCACAGGTGGCTGACCCCGGTCCCGGTGATGACCACGCCCTGACCCGGCGAGGGCCGGACCGGATGGCAGGTGTGCGTTGATGCGGTACGATCACGGGGGCATCGAGCGGAAGTGGCAGGAGCGGTGGGAGGCCGAGGGGATCTCCCACGCGCCGGACTTCGATGCGCGGCCGAAGTACTACTTCTTGACGATGTACCCATACCCGTCGGGGGACTACCTCCACGTCGGTCACTGGTTCGCCTACGTGCCGGCCGACGCGAAGGCCCGCTATCTGCGGATGTGCGGCTGCAATGTGCTCTTTCCCATCGGTTTCGACGCGTTCGGTCTCCCGGCGGAGAACGCGGCCATTGAGCGTGGCATACATCCCTACAAATGGACGATGGACAACATCGATCACATGCGACGCCAGTTCCGCGCGATGGGCGCCATGTGGGACTGGAAGCGAGAGATCGTCACGTGCATGCCCCACTACTACAAGTGGAACCAGTGGTTCTTCCTGAAGATGTACGAGCGCGGCCTGGCCTATCGCCGGCTGGCCCCGGTGGACTGGTGCCCCAAGGACAACACGACGCTGGCTCGTGAGCAGGTCGTAGGGGAGAACCGCGTCTGCGAGCGCTGCGGCACCCCGGTGATCAAGAAGAACCTGGCGCAGTGGTTCCTGAAGATCACCGCCTACGCTGAGGAGTTGTTGGACTTCTCAAAGATCCAGTGGCCCGAGCGCGTGGTGACGCTGCAGACCAACTGGATCGGCCGCAGCGAAGGCGTCGAGTTCGAGATCCCGGTGAAGGGGCATCCCGGCATCTCGTTCCGGGTCTTCACCACCCGGCCGGACACCGTCTACGGCATGACGTTCTGCGTGCTGGCGCCCGAGCACCCGCTAATCGACCAGCTCACCACGCTCGACCGCCGGGCCGACGTCGAAGCCTACAAGTTCAAGGCCGCCCGCGAGTCCGACATCGAGCGGCTGTCCACCGAACGGGAGCGCGACGGGTACTTCATCGGGGCCTATGCCATCAACCCCATGGACGGCGCCGAGGTGCCGATCTTCATCGCTGACTACGTCCTGCTGACCTACGGCACCGGCGCTATCCAGGGAGTGCCGGCGCACGATACACGCGACTTCGGGTTCGCCAGGAAGTACGACCTGCCAATTCCGGTGGTCGTCGCGCCACCGGGGTGGGACGGCCAGCCGCTGGAGGAGGCCTACCTGGACGAGGGCACCATGGTCAACTCCGGCCCGTATTCCGGTCTGCCGTCGCCGGTGGGCTGGGAGCGCATCGCCGACGACATGGTGGCCCGTGGCATCGGCGAACGGAAGGTGCACTATCGCCTGCACGACTGGCTGATCAGCCGGCAGCGATACTGGGGCACGCCGATTCCCATCATCTACTGCCCGGACTGCGGGACAGTCCCCGTGCCCTACGAGGATCTGCCGGTCGTCCTGCCCGAGGATGCGGAGTTTCGCCCGACCGGGGAGTCGCCGCTGAAGTTCCACGCGGGGTTCCGTCAGGTTCACTGCCGGCGCTGCGGCAGGCCGGCAGAACGCGAAACCGACACGATGGATACGTTCATCGACTCCTCGTGGTACCAGTACCGGTACCTCAGCCCGCACTATGACCAGGGACCGTTCGATCCCGAGAAGGGCAGGGTCTGGCTGCCGGTCGACCAGTATACCGGCGGCGTGGAGCACGCGGTGATGCACCTGCTCTACACGCGGTTCTGGACCAAGGTCATGCGGGACCTGAGGCTGGTAGACTTCGACGAGCCGATGATCCGCCTGTTCAACCAGGGGATCATCCTGGGCCCCGACGGGCACCGCATGAGCAAGTCGCGGGGCAATACGGTGACCGCCGACGACATGGTGGAGCAGTACGGCGCCGACGTGGTCCGCGCCTACCTGATGTTTATCGGGCCCTGGAACGAAGGTGGCCCCTGGAACCCGCAGGGGATTGAGGGTATCGTGCGATTCCTGGCGCGCACCTGGGCGCTGGTCACCGAGCCGCCCGGGGGAGGCGGCGGTGATGGGACGTTGCGGGCCCGTGACGTGGAGTACCGGACGCACCACACGATCCAGCGCGTGACGGAAGACCTGGACGGGTTCCGGTTCAACACGGCCATCGCGGCGCTGATGGAGCTTGTCAACTTCCTGCAGCGCGCCAGGTCGACGCCGCTGTACGGGACCCCCGTATGGCACGAGGCCGTGCGCAGCCTGGTGCTGATGCTGGCGCCGCTGTGCCCGCACGTCGCGGAGGAGCTCTGGGTCGAGCATCTGAAAGAGCCCTACAGTGTGCACCAGCAGGCCTGGCCGGCGTTCGATCCGGCGAAGGCCACCGCCGAGCAGATCACGCTGGTGCTGCAGGTGGACGGCCGGGTGCGCGACAGGGTGGACGTGCCCGCCGCCATTACCGACGCCGAGGCGCACGAGGTGGCACTGGGCAACCCGCGGGTGCGCCAGTTCACCGACGGCAAGCAGGTTGCCGACGTGATCGTGGTGCCCGGCCGGCTCGTGAACGTCGTCACGCGCTGAAGCCACTCCCCCCCGGCGAGGCACGGCCAAAGATCCCTGAGATCCAATCGGGGCCTCCGGCCCTGTAATCCGCCCCTGCCCTGTCCGAAGATAGAGGCGGGGGCGAGGCGTATCGAGCGGTCCGAGCAGATTGCGCTTCTTGGGCTGGGCGGCGCGTTGGTCCTGGGCCTGGTTCTGATCGGCCGGGCCCACCGTGCGCCCCAGCCCGTCCCACTCGCCACGCCCGGAGCGCCTCCGCAGGTTCAGGTGCACGTGGCAGGCGAAGTGGTCTGGCCGGGGCTGTACGTGCTGCCTGCGGGGTCCCGGGTTCAGGACGCGATCTTTGCCGCGCACGGACCGACGCCGATGGCCGACCTGGGCCGGGTGAGCCTGGCCGCGCCGCTGCGCGACGGTGACAGGGTCCTGGTGCCCCGGATCATCCAGCCGACGTTTCCCCTGCCCCCGGCGCCACCAGGGTACATGGGCACGCGCGAGCGCGCCATGCGTGCCGCAGGCCTCCCCGGCCCGGCTCCCAGCGCCGACCTGGGACCGGCAGCCCCTCGGAGCCCGCCGCCCGTCCGGACCCCGCCCGTCATCCCGGCCCCGCCGGCAGGGGAGACGCCCCAGACGGTGAACGTCAACACCGCTGATGCGGCAGAACTGGAACGTCTGCCTGGGATCGGCCCGGTGCTCGCGCGCCGAATCGTGGAGCACCGGGAGGCAAAAGGACTCTTCCGCCGTCTGGAGGACATGCTGGAGGTCGAGGGCATCGGCCCCCGGCTCCTCCGGCGGCTTCAGCCTCTGCTCAGGCTCGAATGAGGGAACCTAATGAGGGAACCTGACGAGCAGGGCGTCCGTATCCTAGAGGATGGGGACGCGGGTGCAGGAGCGGCGTGGCAGACGCACGCGGGCACGGCCGACCGGCGTACACCCCTGAAGAGGTCGCGCGCTTTGAGGCGCTGGTGACCCGGTACGCAGGCCATGTCTACGCGATTTCCTATCGCCTGGCGGGCAACGAAGCCGACGCGAAAGACCTGGCCCAAGAAGCGTTTGTCCGCCTCTGGCGGTCCCTGCGCCGCATCGAGCCCGGCGCCGCGCTCGAGGGCTGGCTCTACCGGGTCGTCACCAACCTGTACATCGACCTGGTCCGCCGCCGGCCGAAACAGCGGCCGCAGTCGCTGGACGAACCGATCCCGACCGAGGCGGGCGAGCGCGCACGCGAACGTCCTGATCTCGAGGCGGACGTTGAGCGAACAGTGCTGGACAGGACCATCGACCGGAGGATTCAAGACGCGTTGATGGCCTTGCATGAAGATCTGAGGATGGTTGTGGTGCTGTCGGATATCGAAGGCTATGCGTATGAAGAGATCGCGACGATCGTGGACGTGCCCATCGGCACGGTGAAATCTCGCCTTCACCGGGCCCGGCGCGCGCTGCGCGAGCGGCTTGGGCCAATCCACGATGATCTAACGCGGCGATGAGCGCACACCACCGCGTCCACCAGCAGTTGAGCGCCTACCTGGACGGTGAACTGACGCCGGCCGAACTGGCGGAGGTTCGCGATCATCTCGCCGCGTGCCCGGAGTGTGCCTCCGAACTGGAAGGTCTGCGTGCGATAAAACACCTCCTCCGACGGCTGGCGGCGCCTGTCCTCCCCGCTGACTTTGTCCCCGGCCTGCGGGCGCGGATCGAACCACCGGCGCCGCGCCGCTGGGTGTGGTGGCCTCGTCCGGCGGCGGCCCTGGCCGTCGCCGCGCTCGTGCTGATTCTGATCGCGGTCCCGATGGTCCGGGGGCACCTGGACCGGCTGAAGGCCGCTACAGTCGGGCCCGATCTCTTCGTGCGGTCCTATGTGCCGGCTGCATCAGCCGACCCCTTCGCTGACCGCGCTTTCCTGGCCCTGATCCACTCCGACGCCGGCGTCCGGCTGATGGGAGAGGATCCCAGGAGGAACAGGCGATGACGCGCCCGGGTGCAGCCTTCGTCGCCCTGCTGCTCATGGCGGCTGTGCCTGCCGCCTCTCAGGACGCGACGACGCGGCTGCTCGGCGGCGTGACGGTGGAAGAGATCGCCCGGCATGCCATGATCGCCCCGCAGATCGTCGACTACGAGGGTACGAAGGTGCTGTCGATCCTGCGGGGCCAGTCCATGGAAACCGTGTGGGTCAGCGAGGCCCACAAGCGGCCGAACCGGATGCGCCTGGAGTTCCTGTCGCCGGAGGGGGTCGCCGGACGTCTCGTCGTGGATGACGGCAGCCAGACCTGGCAATACGAGCCGCGGCTCCACCTGGTGATCCAGGGTCCGTCGATGGCACCCTCCACGGAGATGGCCTATGAGAGGGTGCTGGAGCGTTACACCCTGACGCTGCTGGGGATGGAAGAAGTCATCGGCCGGCCCACGGTCACGTTGAGCGTCAAGCCCCGCCAGGGCCGGGGCGAGCGCCGGCTGTGGATCGACCGCATGACGGGCGTCGCCCTGCGCACCGAGGAACGCGATCCCGAGGCCGGCCTGGCCGCCGCCACGTACTTCACGCGCATCTCCTACGGGCTGAACTTCCCGGACGCGATGTTCCGCCCGCGCATCCCGGCCGGGGCCCGCGTCGTGGTGCCAACGGAGGCGATGGGGCCGCTGGTCCCGCTGGCCCTCCTGCGGCAGAAGGTGCGGTTCGATCTCCAGGCCCCTGAGGCGCTGCCCGGAGGGTTTGTCCTGGTTGGGGGAGAGCCGGTGCGCAGCGGCCCGCTGCTGGCCGCGCACCTGTACTACACCGACGGGGCGCGGCCGGTCTCACTGTTCATCGCCCCGACGGCGTGGCTGGGGCCGCCCGGGCGGGGGGAAGCGGTGACCGCGCTCGGGGGTCAGGCCCGGACCATCACCTGGGGTGCCACGCGCCTGCTCCAGTGGGAGTCGCGCGGGATGCGCCTGACGCTGATCGGACCGCTGCCGCTGGCCGACCTGATCACGCTGGCTGCCTCCATTTCGCCGGCCCGTTAGGTATACTCTATCCCTGCACCCCGCAACCGAAGGAGGACCGTTCTATGCCGCTCCGGCCGAAGAGCCCCGAGGGAGAGAAGCCCCCGCTGGCAGGCCTGTGGTTCCACGACTGGTACATCCCGGGGCTCGACTACCATGCCCACACCGTGGAACGCACACTCGTCTCGCGGCAGACCCGGTACCAGAACGCGCAGATCCAGGAGTTGCATCATCTGGGCCTGTGCCTGGTGCTGGATGGGAAGATGCAGTCGGCGGCCTGCGACGAGTACATTTATCACGAACTCCTGGTCCACCCGGCCATGATGGCCCACCCGGAGCCCAGACGCGTCCTCATCTGTGGGGGCGGCGAAGGCGCGGTGCTCCGTGAGATCCTGCGGCACCGGACGGTGGAGAGCGTCACGATGGTCGACATCGACCGCGAGCTGGTCGAGGTCTGCAGAACGCATCTGGACTCCTGGCACCAGGGCGCGTTTGATGATCCACGCGTGACGCTGCTCTATGAGGACGCCAGGGCGTTCGTGGAGGGGACGCGCGAGGCCTATGATGTGGCGATCAACGATATCAGCGACCCCATTCAGGGCGGCCCGGGCACGCTGCTGTACACGCGGCAGTTCGATGAGGCCGTGCGAAAGGTCTTGACTGATCGCGGGGTCTTCGTCACCCAGGCCCAGGGCATTCACTTCGATCGGTACGATATCTTCCACGCCTCCATCCGGCGGACGCTGGCGACGGTGTTCGATCACGTGTACTCGTACATGGAGTACATCATGTCATTCGACTACCCGTGGACGTTTGTGATGGGGATGGGCAGCCCGCTGCCCGGGGATGCGCTGGATCTGGATGCGCGGATCGCGCAGCGGATCCAGGGAGAGCTGCGGTACTACGACGCGGAGGCCCACCGGCACGCGTTCAGCCTGCCGAAAAACCTGC
Organism: Armatimonadota bacterium; assembly: GCA_016198805.1. GTDB lineage: Bacteria > Sysuimicrobiota > Sysuimicrobiia > Sysuimicrobiales > Humicultoraceae > JACQHU01. Next base: position 3,039 of record JACQHU010000151.1, on the reverse strand, counting down.
GGGGCTACCTGGGCCGGGAGGGCAAGATCATCGACGATCGGGACCCGCTGGTGGTGCCTTAGGAAGGTCCGCGGCCGCCGACCTGGGACTGGCGGCGCGCGGCACGGATTCGCCAGGTCAGGTACAGCGCGGCGGCGAGGAGAATTCCGCCGGCCGCGATCCGGCGCGCCGTTTCCGGCGCCATGACCATGTTCGCGAGCTGCAGGCCGGTGATGACCGACAGCACACCCAGGAGGAGGTTGGTGCCAACGTCCGCCATCCACCGCCGGTGGTCCCGTCTGGCCTCCAGTTCCCCCACGATCGCGGAAAGCCGATCGCGGAGGACCTGTTTGAGGCCTGCCAGGCCGCGCGACTGCTCCCCGGTGATATACAGCTCCTGCTCCCCCGGGTAGTGAAAAACGTTGGGGAGGTAGTCCCGGTCCAACGCCCTCCCCATGACGACCCGGGCGCGGTCCAGGTGCCATCTCGGGGACCGTTCCGGACCCCCGTACGCTTCGACCTCATCCCATGCCTCCTGGGCCCTCGACAGCTGTTCGTGGTTGTGCAGGAGCACCGCGTGGGGAATGAGCAGGTACGGGCTGATCCCCACGTATTCCGACGAGGCCTGGTAGGCGCGATCCTCGCTGGCGATCGAAATCAGCGCACCCTTGTGGATGGTGATCAGTTCGTCTTCCACCAGGTGCGCCGGTCCGAAGACGTCGCGGAGTTCATAGACGTCCCCCACGCGCGCAAAGTCCAGCAGGCACTGCAGGATGCCGGCCACCGCTTGAAGCTCTGGCGATGGCCGGCGGTCTTCACGTTCGTCGGAGGCTGGTGTCTCCCCGGCGAGTTCTTTCTTCAATCGGCTGATGAGCGGCACCAGCGCATCCCAGTCAAACCCTTCGGCTTCCAACAGTTGAATCGTCCCGACCCTGGCCGCCAGGGGCGTGACGCCGGAGACGGCCTCGGCGAGTTCGGAGATGGTCATCCAGTCGTCTCCGGCAGGAGCGAACCGGACCTGGTTCTCGATCGTGTACGGCTCTTGGAAGACCTCGGGGTCTGACTTCCCCACCCAGAGTTTGGCCAACTTGACGACGTCGTACTCGCTGAGCCCCGACTCCTCCAGACCGTGGCGGGGACAGAGGACCAGGTGGAAGACCGACAGATGGCTCTGGGGGAACCGCGTTTCGGCGACCCTGACCTGCACCAGGCGATGACGAACGCGGGGTGCGCCGCGAGGTGGTTGCAGCGTGATCAGCTGGTCCTCGGACTGAAACACCAGCGGCGAGTCGAATTGAATCCTGGTCTCCAACAGACGCTCATTGTAGTTTCGTGGCAGATGTTTGAGCACGTGGGTTTCCAGGAGGGGGGGCTGGGTGTAGACATACGACAAGAGGTCTCGTTCGAAGGACGCGATTTCCGTTGGATCCTGGGGGCGCGGGGCGCCCTTTGCCGGCGTGACGCAGATGAAGTGAAACGCGACGCCGTACTGCGTGAATCGAAGGACGGGAATTTCATCCCGGGCGATTCGTTTCATGCCCCTGATCCTCTTGATGACATAGGGTCGCTTCCATGACTCAGGACGCCGGCAGGGGGTGCAATACGATCACATCATCGTCCAGCCCGGCAAACATGGCGGCAAAATCCTCGTCGGCCTCCGGCGCGTTCACCCCGCACGCCCGATAGAATTCGCTGAGGAACGCCCGCACGCTTCTCACCGGCAGGGTGGTGAGCGGCTCTGCGCCTGCAGGGAACGCGACCAGGAGCATGTTGCGCAGGCGGCCCTGCCCCGGCATGAGTTCCGGCTGGACGTAGGGGATGGGAACCAGTTGCGCCCCGACGCGGGCCAGCATCTTCACGCGCTCCCACGGGTCCATCGATTCCTGTTCGCGCGAGGCATCCCGCGGGTCGGTGGTGTCGCTGAAAACCCCCACCAGGGGCGTCCCCATCGAGGCGGCGTCGGAGGCGAGCCGGTCGATGGCTTCGGCAACCAGCCGCCGGCCCAGGCCCTGCCGGCGGAAGGCCGGCTCCACCGCTAGGTAGGTAAGAAACCCGCACGCGCTCTCCTGGTAAAACTCGAAGAAGACCACCCCCCGAACCAAGCGGCTTCCGGGCTCCCGGAGATGATAGCCGGCCACGACGATGTGCAGGAGCGGCTCCGGAGGTTCCGGGCGGGCCCACAGGAGGGGGATCCAGACCGACGGATCCTCGAGTTGACCGCGGATCCGGAAAGTGCGCCTGAACAGGCCGTCGTACAGCGCCCACAGGAACGCCTCGTCGCGGTGGTCCCGGAGGTCGATGAGTTCCAGAGCCGATGTGTGCACGCCGGGTCGTGTAGTTCGACGCGCCCGCAGGCGACTCTTCTTGAGCGCATGTCGCTGCGCAGGGGTTCGTCCGCGGCCCCACGAATGCAGGATGCCGTGACGCTCAAGGAGTTCCAGCAGCGCATTGACGCGACCTACGGGGTGCGCGACCGCGCCCGGGGGATCGATGGAACCTTCCGCTGGCTGGTCGAGGAAGTGGGCGAACTCGCCAGGGCCCTGCGCGAGGGCGATGGCGGCCGGCTGGAAGAAGAGTTCGGCGACGTCCTCGCCTGGACGGTGAGCCTCGCCTCGCTGTGCGGGGTCGATGCGACCCGTGCCGCCGCGCGCTACGCCGCCGGCTGTCCCAAATGCGACTCGGCCCCCTGCGTCTGTCGGGGCGAATCGGGCTAGCGACCCCGCTGCTCGCGGCCGCGCTGGCTTTGGCCGCGGCGGCGGCGGTGGCCGCGGCCGTCTCCGCAGCACCGGCCTCGCAGCCGGCGTCCCGGAGGTCCCTGGAGGTGCACATGGCTGCCCTGGTCGTCGATCTGCACTCCGACACGATTCTCGATCTTCAGGCAGGAAGGCGCACGCTGGATCAGCGCTCGGCGCAAGGGCACATCGACCTGCCCCGCATGCGCGAAGGGGGCCTGGACCTCCAGGTGTTCGCCATGTACGTCGCCCCCCGGATGGCTGCGCGAGGCCCCGCCAGGCTGGAGGAGTTGCTCAAGACGTTCCATGGGGTGGTCAAGGCCAACGC
>JACQHU010000150.1 GCA_016198805.1 Armatimonadota bacterium | reverse complement strand
GGTCCAGCGAGTGGATGAACGTGGGGCCGCCGATGCTCAGCGCGCGGCGCACCCGGTTCATCATGTCCACCGCGTACGACGCGCACACCGTCGCCACGTAGCGGCACTCCGGGTGGCCGGCCGCGAGCATGCCGGCGACGTTCTTCTTCCAGCGCGTGTGGAGGATCCGCTTCATCCTGCCGGGAGGGCTGAAGGTGGTGTGGGCGCCCCACGGCGTCATGCCGGACAGCTGGATGTCGGTGTTCGCGTAGGACTCGTTGTCGTACATCAAGATGAGGAAGTTGTAGTCGGTGTGCGTCAGCGCCGCCGAGATGGCCGAGAGGCCCATATCGGCCCCGCCGCCGTCGCCGCAGAAGGCGATGACGTTGATGGGCTCGTTCTTGATCTTGCCCTTGCGCATCAGCGCCCGCAGCGCGGCCGCGGTGCCCAGGCCCGCCGAGCCGCTGCTGCCCAGCTGCGTGTGCATCCAGGGCACGACCCAGGACGTACTGTAGTAGGTCGTGTTGGCCACGTACATGCAGCCTGTGCTGCCCAGCACGACGGTGCGGGGGCCCGCGGCCTTCACCATGAGTTTCATGACCAGAGCCGACTCGCAGCCCTGACACGTGCGGTGCCCTGAAGTGAAGAACTCCTCCAGCGGCACCTTCTTGACCCCCTTGATGGGGTCGAGCACGGGCACCGGATAGGTCTCGACCGCGTCAGCCATCGTCCCCACTCCCCTTCATGACTTCGAGAACTTCTTCCTCACACTCTGAGACTCATTCACCTGAGACTCATTCGCCCCGGGATCCGGGCCCGCTACTCACGCAGGCCGATCCAGTACGTGTCGGTCAGGCGTTCTCCGGATGCGGCCCGGAAGAGCATGTCGGTCATCCCCCGGACGTTGGGCACGGTCACCTCACGGCCCCCCAGCCCGCTGATGAACCCCACCACCGGGGGCCGCCGCTCGGCCCCGTAAAGGGCCGTCCGGACCTCGTTGGCCAGCACCCCGCTGAAGTACGGCGAGCCGAACGAGTAATCGCGGTCAACCACGCCCACCGCCTGAAACCGGCTCAGCGTCGCCTGAATCAGTTCGGTCGGGAACGGCCGGAACCACCGCAGGCGCACAAAGCCAACCTTCTTCCCCTCCTTGCGCATCTTGCGGATGGCGACCTTCACCGGCATCGACATGGTCCCCATCCCGAACAGGACGACCTCGGCGTCGTCGGTCTCGTACTCCTCGAAGAACGGGTTGCCGTAGCGCCGGCCGAAGATCCGCTCAAGGTCGGCATAGGCCTCCCGGATCACCCCGGGGGCGCGGCGCATTGCCGCGTCGTTCTGCTTGCGGATCTCCATGACCCAGTCCTCGTTGGCCTGGGGCGCCACCGTGATGGGATTGTCGGGGTGCAGGGTCAGGTCGCCGCGGTTGTAGCGCGGGAGGAACTCGTTGACCTTCTCCTGAGCGGGAATCTTGACCAGCGACTGGGAGTGGGTCAGGAACGCCCCGTCGCAGCCGATGGCGCACGGCAGGAACACCCGCCGGTCCTCGGCGATGCGCCAGGCCAGCAGCGCGACATCCAGGGCCTCCTGCGCCGTATCCACCCAGACCAGCATCCAGCCCAGGTCCCGCACCGCCAGGGCGTCGTTATGTTCGACGCCGAAGGCGCCGGGATCGTCCAGCGCCCGGTTGCCGACCATGGCCACCATGGGGATGCGCAACGCGGGCGTGACGGTCAGCGCCTCAAAGGCGTACATCCAGCCCACGCCGCTGGACCCGACGAAGACCCGGGCCCCGACCGCGGACGCGTGCTTGACGATCTCGAACTGGGAGTGCTCGCTCTCGGCCACGATGTACTCACAGTCCATCTCGCCGTTGGCGACGAGTTTGGCCACGTACTGCATCACCGTGTCATACGGCCGAATCGGATAGGCTGTGATGACATCGACGTCGGCGAGCTTGCAGGCGACCGCAATCGCCTCGCTGCCGCTGATCAGCTCTTCCTTGTCGGCCAGCGCTACTTCGCGTTCTCGAACCGTCGCCATCTACGACCCTCCCGCGCTCGCTTCCGTAGTATCCTCACCGCCGACTTTCTCTTCACCGCTCTTGGTGATGCCGACAGCCGCCATGGCCTTGATCTGCTCCTGATACAGCCCGCGGAGGCGGAAGCCGTGCGAGCGCTCCGGCCGGTGCTGGATCTTTTCGGCCACCCAGGCCTTGTAGCCGGCCTTGTCGGCCTTCCACATCTCCCACTGGCTGGCGTTGTCCGTGAATTCCGCCTCGTTCACCATCACGACGCAGTTGTCGACCGGGCAGACGGCCTCGCAGACACCGCAGCCGCAGCACGACTCCATGCGCGCATCGTAGAGGCCGTCGGGGGTGACGTCGAAGCAGGAGTCCGGACACTGCAGCCAGCACAGCGTACACTTGATGCACGTGTCGAAGTCCACGACCGGCCGCATGGTCCGGGTGCTGAACTTCTTGAAGTAGGGGTTGACGGCCGGCCGGTAGCCGCCGAGCGTGCCGGTCTCGGGATCGACGATCGCGCCGCCCATCTGGATGCTTTGGATCGTCACGCCCTCCGGCATCTCCTTCCAGCCGGGCAGCGTGAACTCGTAGGGGGTCTCGGCGTTCCCCTCGCCGGGCGGCACGACGACGGACTCGACCCGCTCATAGGCCTTGCGGGCCGAGAGCATCTTCAGTTCGTCCTTCCACTCTTCCAGGATGGCCGCCTCGACGGCCTTCAGACTGAGCATCTCGGGGACCAGGCGCGCGATGGTGCCCAGGATCCGGACGTCGGTGTGATCGTCCTTGTACACCCACAGGCCGGAAAAGGACGGGATACCGCGGACGATGGCGAGCTCATAGGGGACGTCTTTGGTGTGGATCATCTTGAACAGGTCGTCGAAGCCCAGCATGGAGGTCACAACGAGCTTCCCGCCCGGGTTCAGCAGCCGGTTGATCGGCTGCAGGCCGTACCAGGCCCACGACTCCACGCCTTTGCACAGGGTGTCGTCGACGGAGACCGTGACGTCGACGCGCTTGGGCTCGTACTGCGACATGCTCTCTTCGAGGGTTTCCTCGTCAGGCGCGATGATGGCGAAGTTCTTCGCGGGGATCCCGTTGCGCTCGGGCGAGTCGCCGTACCGGCCGAACGAGATCCCGGTCTTGCCTTCCTTGGCCGCCGCCAGCACCAGACCGCGGCTGATGTGCTTGGCGAGCGTTTTCTGAAAGATGCCGCGGTAGACGATCTCCACGGCGTAACTGCGGTCCATCGGCCTACTCCCCTTTGGCTGCCCCGGCGCCCACCGGTTGCCGTTCCGGCAGCAGCATCTCCTCGATTTGCTCGAGGTGGTTCAACATCGCGCGGGCGGCGGCGTCGCCGTCACGCCGGCGGATGGCGTCAAGGATCTGACGGTGCCCGCGCAGCGACCGTTGCGGCCGCCCCCGGACCTGAAGCGAGCGCTCGCGACCCTCCCGCAGCAGATCCATCAGCACGTCGATAACCTTGAGGACCACCTGGTTGCGCGACGCGCGCGCGATCATGTCGTGGAACGCGGTGTCTTCCTCGATGGCCAGCCCGCCGGCCTCAATCCGGCCGGTCTGCCTGGTGAGGATGGCCTCCAGCTGGCGGACCTCTTCGGGCGTCACCCGCCGCGCGGCCTCGCGGGCGATGGCAGGCTCGATCATCTTCCGGGCGGCCATGAGGTCGGTCAGCAGGTCCCGGCGGGCCAGGAGCGCCGATGCCAGCGGGGCCAACAGGTTGTCGGTTGAGAGCTCGCGCACCACGGTCCCTTCGCCCTGCCGGGGCTCGAGCAGGCCGGCGAACTGGAGTGTGCGGATGGCGTCCCGGACGGACGTCCGGCTCACGCCGAGCGCCGAGGCCAGTTCGCGTTCCGGGGGCAGTTTGTCTCCCGGCTTCAGGCGGCCCTCGGCGATCAGGCGCCGGATGCGCGTGGCGACTTCCTCGTAAACCTTGGTCCGGCGGACAGGCTCGAGGGATTCTCTCAAATGGTCGACCCGGGCTTCTTGACCCATTTAGTCAAAATTGGTCCAATGGTCTGACATCTGCTTACGAAGCAATTATGCCCACGTGACTCCGGGATGTCAACACGGCTTCAGGCCGATGTACAACCCCCGGCCGATCAGGCCCTGAGGATCGTGCGCCACGTCCAGCCCGCCAACGTGGAACGCGGCCAGGTAGTCGTCGTGCGAGAAGAGCCCGAGGTCGTGCCGCTCGGTGAAGGACTCGATGCCTGCGGGGGTCCCGATCAAATAGTGGAATTCGAGGACGGCGACCTCCCCTTCACGCCGGGAGAGGTTGATCCTGGCGATCTTCAGGTCCGGCTGGTCGACGAAGATCGCGCCCAGATGCCCGTCCCGCCAGGCCTCAGGGGTGATCCAGGGCTCGACGATGACCACGCCGCCCGGGCGCAGGTGACGGCTCATCGTCCCCGCCGCCCGCCGCAGGCGGTCCACCGTGACCACGCTGCCGACGGCGCTGAACAGGCAGACGACGGCATCGAACCGGCGGCCCAGGTCGAAGTCAGCCATGTCGGCCCGATGAAACGGGACGTCCGGGAGTTTCCGGCGCGCGATGGCCAGCATCTCGGAGGAGAGATCCAGTCCCTCGACCGTGTAGTGCTTTTGCAGGTACTGCAGGTGGTTGCCGGTGCCGCAGGCGACATCCAGCAGGGCGTTGCCCTCGGAGCGCTTGTGCTGCTGGATCAGCGCATGGACCTGATCCGCCTCCCTGGCATACTCCTTGCCCAGGCCAGCGATGTAGACCGCATCATAATAGGCTGCCGACCTGACATACATCTAGCGCTCACCGTTGGCTGATCAGGAGCGGCAGGATGTCCACGCCGCGCAGGTGTCCGAGGCCGCCGCGGGAGGCGGCCGCCTCCGTGAACCGGCCCGCCCGGTCAGGCGGGGTGCCGGCGCCGCAGACCAGCAGCGGCACGGGGTCGGCGGCGTGCCCGCGCAGCTCGCAGGGCGTGGCATGGTCGGCGGTGACGGCGATCAGGGTGGATGTCAGGTCCACCGCGGGCAGCATCGTCCCAAAGAAGTAGGCGTCTATCTCCTCGATCACGCGGCGCTTCCCCTCGTGGTCGCCGTCGTGCCCGGGTTCGTCGGGTCCTTTCAGGTGCAGGTACAACCCGTCGTAGTGCGGCAGCACCTCGACCGCGCGATGCGCCCAGGCCCGGTAGACATCCCCGCGGCTCGCGGACGGGCTGTGCGGCACTTCCACGACGCCCATCCCAAGATAGCGCGCGATGCCGCGCTCGACCGGCATCTCGACGAAGCACCCGAGCCGGACGCCGAAGCGCTCCTGCATCGGCGGCACCTGCGGCAGGTGGTCGCCGCCGTCGCGGAGCAGGATCAGGTTGCCGGGCAACTTGCCCTCAGCCCGGCGCTGGGCGTTGACAGGGTGAGCGTCCATGATGGCGCGGGCTTTCCAGGTGAACTCGTTGACCAGCGCCGCAGCGATGCGGGCCTCCGCCGAGTTATCGAGGGGCGCGGACTCGGCCACCTCGTCAGTGAAGGTGGCCAGCGCGACGCCCATGCCCGCCACCCGCGCGTAGGCGGGGTCGGTATTCGAGACCTGCGCGCTCAGGCGGCCGCGCTCAGGATAGAACACGACCGCGCACCGGTACCCGATCGACGCCGCGACCACGACCGTCGCCTGAGCGCTCTCCAGGCGGATCTGCTCGGTGACAGCCCGGGCCAGCGCATGCGCCTCTTCCGACGTTAGGTTCCGCCCCACCCGTCGGTCCACAATCGCCGTGCCTTCACCGCCGGTGGCGAAGTTGCCCCGCAGCGCCAGATCTCCGGCCGCAAACTCCAGGCCGGCACCGAGCGCTTCCAGCGGTCCGCGGCCGGCGTGATAGATGGTGGGGTCATAACCCAGGATGGCGGTGACGGCCACGTCGGATTCGGGCGCGATCCCTTCCCCGACGGTGGTGACGAGCCCCTGCCGTCCGGCCAGCGCCAGGCGGTCGAGGGTCGGGGTGGCGGCAGCTTCCAGCGGCGTGCGGCCCCCGAAGGCCGGCACCGGGCGGTCGCCCAGGCCGTCGAGGATGCAGTAGAGAATCCTGGCCATCAGTTCGGCGTCCAGAAGCGCAGCCTGGGGAATGCGGCCAGATCTCTATAGTTCAGCGTCCAGACAGGAGTCCGCAGGCGCAAGGCTGTGACGACGACCACCGCGTCTTCCAGGGTTCCTGTCCAGCGGGGAATGGCGACGCTCAGCAGGCTCGCGGCCTTGAAGTCCTCTTGATCAGGATAGGTGATGTCAAGGGACCGGCGCATGTGGTGCAGGCCCTCTTGCGCCGAAGCCGGGCCAGCTTCATAGACCACCCACTTGTAGACTTCAAACACGATGGGCAACGGCGTCATCAGGCGCGTCCCTGCGCCCACCAGTTGCTGGAACCCGGAGCGGGCGTTGACATGGTCTCGGTCTCCTCGATGAAGCAGGGCGACCAGTGGGCCCGCGTCGAGCACCAGACGGGACGGAACGCTAGCGTGCCCGGCCGACATGCCGGTCCTCGGCCCTGTCCCCTGCCTGGGTCGTCGCACGCGGCACCAGCCCGGCAAGCCGAAGAATGGCGCGCGGATCCGCAGGGCTGAGACGCTGTTTGAGGGATTGCTGCACGAGCTCAGAGAGCGTCAGGCCGGGATGCTGTTTCAGGTACGCCTGAACGCGTTCGGCGAGATCATCCGGAAGGTAGACGGTCTTCTTCATCACGGTCACCCGTTCTATCCTACCTTATCTTACCCACAACCGCAAGCCGAGGGCGCGCGTTCAGGGAGGCGACTCCGACGCAAGGCTCTGCAGGAGATTATCACTGAGGGTGCCCGTGAAGACTTCCTCCGCCGGCCCGGTCATCCGGATGCTCCAGTCCTCGCCGACCTCGATCCACAGGTCGCCGCCGGGCGCCGAGATGGTCACCGCGCGATCGGTCAGGCCCCGGCGCACCGAGGCGGCCGCGACGGCGCTGGCGCTGGTCCCCGAAGCCATCGTCTCGCCGGCGCCGCGCTCCCAGATGAGGATGCGCACGCGGTCGCGGGCGACCACCTGGGCGAACTGCACGTTGGTCCGGTGCGGAAAGAGCGGATGCGTTTCCAGCAGCGGGCCGAGCCGTCCGAGCTCCACCCGGCCCAGGTCGGGCACGAACACCACGCAGTGCGGGTTGCCGACCGACACGCCGGTGAACCTGAGCCGTTGCCCGCCGGCTTCTACTTCTTCGTCGATGACCTCGCGTGGAGGACCCGCCACCGGGATCTCCGTGCTCTGGAAGGTCGCCCGGCCGACGTCCACGGTCATCTGGTCGACGCGGCCGTCCCTGAGATGCAGCGCGACGGTGGCGACGCCGCCAGGGGTATCGATGGTAAAGGTCTCGTTGCGGGTATAGCCGTGGTCGTAGAGGAACTTGGCGAAGATCCGCAGGCCGTTACCGCTCTTCTCCGCCTCGCTGCCGTCCGGATTCAAGATCCGCAGCCCGAAGTCCGCGCGCGCAGACGGGGTCAGTGCCAGGATGCCGTCGGAGCCTGCGCCGAGGTGCCGGTGGCAGAGGCGGCGGATGGCTGCAGGCGTCAGGGCGAAACTCAATGCCGAGGGATCGACCACGAGGTAGTCGTTGCCGAGCGCGTGCGACTTGACGATCCAGTTGCGGCCGGCCATGGGCGTCATGGGTACCGCGCCCCTCTCATGCGCACCCTGCCCCCATCACGCGTGCTGTGCCCCCTCCACCGTGTGGGTCCCTACGCGATCTGAACACCGGAAGACAGCCGCCCCGCCCGGCGCAGCGCGGAGTCGATCAGCCGGTCGATCAATCCAGGAAACTCGATACCCGCCGCCCGCGCCGCCTTGGGGAACAGCGACCCTTCGGTCAGGCCGGGGATCGTGTTCACCTCCAGGATGACGACGTCCGCCTCGCGGACGAAGAGGTCCACCCGGGCGAAGTCGGCGCACCCCAGCACCCGGTAGGCGCGCAGCGCCGCCGCCTGGGCCCGCCACACCGCGGCCGGGGGCAGGCGCGCGGGACAGATCTCGTCTGCGGCTCCCGGCGTGTACTTGGCCTCGTAGTCGAAGAACTCCCGCCGCGGGACGATCTCCACCAGGGGCAGCGCCACGGGCCCGCCGACATCCGGATCCTCGAGAATGGCGCACGTCGCCTCGACGCCGGTCAGGTACTCTTCGATCAAAACCACCTCGCCGAAGCCGAACGCCACGTCGAGGGCCTGGCCCAGGCGCTCCGAGGTCCTGACGATGCTGACGCCGATGCTGCTGCCCTGCGCGTTCGGCTTGACGACGCACGGGAACCCCAGGGTCCGGTGGATCTCCGCGACCAGGGACGGCTCGCGGAATGGGAAATCCTTCCGCTCCAGGGCCAGGTACGCCGGCGTGGGGATGCCGTTGAATCCAAACAACTGTCGTGACCGCCGCTTGTCCATGGCCAGCGCGCTGGCCAGCACGCCTGAGCCGACATACGGGATGCCCACGTACTCCAGCATCCCCTGGAGCGTACCGTCCTCGCCAAAAGGCCCATGCATGGCGATGAAGGCGACGTCGAGGTTCGAAGGAGGAAACCAGGCCCCGCCGCGGGGCACGTCGAGCGGGACGGCCTCATGGCGCGCGGGGTCCAGCGCCGCGAGCACCTGCCGTCCCGAGGCGAGCGACACTTCGCGTTCGGCCGACGGCCCGCCCATCAGCACGCCCACGCGCAGCCGGCTCATGCCGACGCTCTCAACTGGCGCAGCCGCCAGGCGGCGATGCGCTCATGCAGCAGCGCCACGGCGCCGTCGCTCAGCACGCTGGCGAACGGGATGACCCGGACGCTGGCCGGGATGGCTTCCTTGATCCGTTCCAGCACCCTGGGGGCGGCCAGGATCACGTCCGAACGCTCCAGCAACGACGCGAGCGACCCCGGATCGTCCAGCGTGGCGGTCGCCAGGCGCGGGGTGCCCAGCCCGACCGCTTCGAGCGAGCGCGCCTTGCTGCGGACCCCTTCGGCGGTGGCGCAGACCAGCCCGACGCGGCTGGTGCGCGGGAGGTGGGCCACCTCGTCCAGCGTCCGGAAATCCGGGAGGGCCATCAGCCCCACCACTTCCACCTCAGCGCACCGCCGCCTGACTTCCTCGACGTGGAAGAAGGTCGTGGCCAGCAGGTCGACGTTCTCCGGATGGGGCGTCAGATCGGCCAGCAGGATGGTCGCCACCGGCACGTCGACGCTTTCCCGGACGAGCCTGGCGAAGTAGGCCAGATCGACAGGGTTGCACTCGACGAATCCCAGGCGCGGGCGGCCCATCCCCCTCCGGCGGGTGGCCCGGAGGGCCAGCATGGGGACCAGGTCGTCCAGGTCAAGCCCGGCAGCCGACGCCGTCGCGAGCAGCCGGTCGATCTGCGCGGCCAGGGCCCTGGAGGCCTGCGGCTGGGGTGGCGTCCAGACGACGAAGGTCCCGCGGCCGGGCCGCGCGTCGAGCACGCCCTCCGCCTCCAGTTCGGCGTAGGCGCGGGCCACCGTGTTCCGGTTGACGCGGAGGAAGCCGGCCAGGGTCCGGACCGGCGGCAGGCGGGTGCCGGCGGCGAGCCGGCCAGAGAGGATCTGATGGCGGATCTGGGCCTTGAGCTGGTCGGTCAGCGAGGTGGCGCCGCGGCGGTCGACGGTGAAGCGCATGGCATGATTGTCCTAGTCCAACTAGGACAAGTATACTGCGCCGTCCTCAGGCGTCAACCTCGGCCAGCCCGTCCTGGACGACCTGCTTGCCCGCGGGATTCAGGGTGTCGTAGACGTAGACCGCCCGGGCATCCCGGCGCCCCGCGGCCCGGATGCGGGTGGCGATCTCCTGGCCGGGAAGCACCGGCCTTGCGAAGCGGACGGCCAGCCGCCGGAGACGCGCGGGGTCGTCCCCGCAGACGGTGGCAATGACGGCCCGCCCGGTCAGCGCCATGGTCAGCATCCCGTGCACGACGATGCCCGGCAGCCCCACCGACCGGGCGAACTCATCGCTCAGGTGGAGCGGATTGCGGTCGCCGGAGGCGTCCGCGTACCGGAACGTCTGGTCGTCGTCTATCCGGTAGGTCACGGTGATGAGAGGTTCCGTGCCCTTCACCTCAGGCGGCATCCGGTGATCGGGGGGTTCGCGGCCGGCGGCCTGCCCGTCGAACCTCAGGCGGAAGAAGATGGTGCCGTACTGCTCGTTGACCAGCGTCCCCCCCGCATCTCGCGACTCGCTCTTGATGACCACGGCCGCGCCCGACGCCCGCGGCTGCACGCCGATCGCCGCCGCCCGGGTGTGGAGCACCATCCCCGGGACCAGCGGCCGGTGCAGGTGCATGTCCTGGCTGGCATGGAGCCCCCACCGGCGGTCCTCCCTGGCGACCAGCGCGTCCATGGCAAGACTGAGCGCTTCCGCCATCGGGACGCACGCGAAGATCGGTGGGGCGAGCTCTCCGCTGGCGTGCCGGGGATGGTCGTCGTTCGTCGCGGCAGCATACGCCTTCGTGCGCGCGGCGTCAACGCTGAAGACGGTCTCATCCGCCCAGCGCCCCAGCCGGTCCAGGTTGATCCGCAAGGTGCTCATCATGGCATTCATCGTCCGCGCAGGCTCATCGTCCGCGCTAGCTCCTGGAGTATGCTCCGGGCATCGGGGTTATCCCTGCCGTGGCTGTGCGGACGGGAGGGGAGGCACTGTGTCGCCGCGAATCGTCACGACCACATGACGACCTCACTCGCCGACCGCATCGACGCCGCCAACGCCGAGGCCCTCCGGCGCATCGAGAGCGCCGATCCGGTGTTGGTCGGATTGCGCGCCGCCCGCGACGTCATCCCACCGCTCCATGACCGCGCGCTGCTGCACGCGGGCCCGCCCGCAGCGCCCGAGGACTTCTGCGGTCCGATGCGCGGCGCGGCGCTGGGTGCCATGGTCTATGAAGGATGGGCGGCCACGCAGGAAGCGGCCGGCGACCTGCTGGCCCGGGGCGCCGTGACCCTGCACTGCACCCACGACTGGGGGGTCGTCGGCCCCATGGCCGGCATCGTCTCGCCATCGATGCCGCTCCTTGAGATCGCGGACAGGGCGCACGGGTTGACGGCCTACGCACCCATCAACGAAGGCATCGGCCCGGTGCTGCGATTCGGGGCCTACAATGCCGCCGTCTTGGCCCGGCTGCGCTGGCTGCAGGACGTGCTGGCGCCGGCGCTGGATGGGGCCCTGCGCCGGATGGGCGGCCTGCCGCTGGTGCCGGTCATGGCGCGGGCGCTAACCATGGGCGACGAGATGCACCAGCGCAACGTGGCGGCGAGCAGCCTGTTCTATCGGGCGGTGGCGCCTGCTCTCGCGGAGGGGGACCTGGCCGGCGAGACGCTGGCGTCGGTCCTGCGGTTTCTCGCCGACAACGATCAGTTCTTCCTGAACCTGGCCATGGCGGCCGCCAAGGCCGTCATGACCAGCGTGCGGGAGATCCCCTATTGTACGGTCGTCTCGGTCATGAGCCGCAACGGGGTGGAGTTCGGCATCCGGGTCAGCGGCCTGGGTGATCGATGGTTCACCGCTCCCGCGCCCACGCCGTCCGGCCTGTACTTTCCCGGCTTCACCGGCGACGACGCCAATCCCGACATGGGCGATTCCGCCATCATCGAAGCACTGGGGCTCGGCGGCTTTGCCATGGCCGCCGCGCCGGCGGTTGTCGGCTTCGTCGGGCTCCCCGCCGTCGGGGAGGCTCTGACGATCACCCGGACCATGGGAGAGATCACCGTGGGGCGCAGCACCCGCTTCAAGATCCCGGCGCTGGAGTTCGAAGGGGCCCCCACCGGCATCGACGCCCGGCGGGTCGTCCGCCTGGAGGTGACGCCGGTCATCAACACCGGCATCGCGCACCGCCAGCCGGGCGTCGGGCAGATCGGCGCCGGCGTAGTCCGCGCGCCGCTGGCGGTCTTCCAGGAGGCACTGGCGGCATTCGCGACACAGTACGCCGAGGGCGCCGCCGACGCGGAAAGCGCCTGACGCGGAAGTTCTCGGCCCGAAGCGAGACCGCCGCAACGACGACTCGGAAGCCTTCGGAACCCAGACGGCCGGAGGGCGGATGCCGTCCTCGACGAGATACGGAGGAAGGGCTCGCGCTATCGGATCGCCTACGTGACCCCGCAAGGCGAGCGGCTCATCGCACGGCCGTTAGACCGCACAGAAGCTGGAAAGGGGCCACGAACCGCTTGCCAAAAAGGACGTTCGGTGGTACGTTTGGATGTACTGTCGGAGGTGAGATTGTGCCGAAGCTCCCAGAGGTCATTCCTGTCACCGACCTGCGCCAAGACGCGGCGGCCGCTCTCAGAAAGGTTCGCTCGTCGAAACAGCCCCTCGTTATCACCCAGCGGGGCAGAGCCACAGCGGTCATGCTTAGCATCGAGGCTTTTGAGCAAGCCGAACATGAGCGACAACTCCTCCGCCTTCTGGCCCGTGGCGAGCGCGAGATCGCGGCAGGGCGAGGCTATGACCTCGAAGCCGTGCTCCGAGAGGCCGATGCTCTTCTTGCACAAGAGTCCCGGTGAGGATCCGGTTCACTCCGTCCGGCCGGTCGCAGTTTCTCGCCACTTTGGCGTTCATCAGACGAGACGACCCCGCTGCCGCGGCGAGGTTCAGGCGACGGGCAGGGCTTGCCCTGAGGAGACTGCAGCGCTTCCCCGGCTCCGGCAGAGTCCTGCCGGAGTTCCCCGAACTCCCCTCCCGCGAAGTTCTGGTCGGGCGGTACCGCTTCTTCTACCGGGCCGAGGGAAGGACTGTGTGGGTCGTGGCTGTCTGGCACGGCGCGCAGATCCCGGAGGAGCCAATGGGGTGATGTGGCGTCTAACTTTGACCTGCAGTCGCCGGCGGGCGCGGAGCTTCCATGGCCTTGCGCTGTCGGGACTAACGCCCGCCGCGGCTGAGACCTGGCGTTAGGCAGGGGCGAAGATTGCGCTGATACGTGAAGCAGCCGGAATGTCACTTGAAGTGTGACGGTAACGGGCTGTCGAGGGGTTTCTGGCGTTCACACCGCGCTATCCTTTGCAGGAGGGAGCAATGTCTCACCCAGACCCGCAAGCGATCGAGAAGCTGACTAAGCCACGTTCAGAGTGGCGTCACCTGCTTACGCCGGAGCAATACGCGGTGCTCTTCGAGGAAGCCACCGAGCCACCTTTCTCTAGTCCGCTAAACGACGAGAAACGAGCAGGGACGTTCGTCTGTGCAGCGTGCTTTCTGCCGCTCTTTCCCTCCGACGCCAAATTCGACAGCGGAACAGGCTGGCCCAGCTTTACTCATCCGATCCAGGGCCATGTCGGGACCAAACGGGACTTCAAGCTCATCTGGCCCAGGACGGAGTACCATTGCAGCCGCTGTGGGGGTCACCAAGGCCACGTCTTCAACGATGGGCCTGCACCCACAGGGCAGCGCTGGTGCAACAACGGCCTGGCTGTCCGGTTCGTCCCTGCAGGAGAGCCCCTACCGACGCTGCGGACGTGAACAGGTGCGCCTGCCCCGCCTGACCCAGCGCGCTACAGCGGACTCGTGCCAAAGGGCGGGCCCGATAAGTGTGAGGTCATCCCCCAGGAACGTGGTTGTGGCTGGAGGCCGGGAGCGCAGAGGAGTTTTGCCCGCAGAGGCGGAACCATGACGGCCGTGATCGGCGACCTCAATCCCCCGACCCGCCTGCTGTGCGGCACCGGGCCCACGAATCCCGACCCGCGGGTCCTGCGCGCCATGGCCGCGCCGGTGCTGGGTCAGTTCGACCC